>NZ_RCXU01000003.1:0-161222 GCF_004167315.1 Blautia sp. aa_0143 | reverse complement strand
AGAAAACGCATACCGCTAAATCAGAATGGATGTACCGCTAATTTCAGAATAGGCGTACCGTTCGAGCAGAATTTGCACCCTGATCGGTCAGATCCATGGAGACTATGAAAAAAGCAGTCTGATTTCTGTGATAGAGAAGATATTTGTACCTCAAAAGCTGCCAACGGCATTGTTTTGTTACAGCGATGAAGTTGCGATAGAGGTAATGTCCTGGATCATGAAGCATGGTTACAGAATTCCGGAGGACGTATCTGTAGTTTCGTTTGACGGTATTCCGTTTGCGGAACGCATAACGCCTTCACTGTCTACGATCAGTCAGCCGGTAGAATATCAGGCAAAAAGTATCATAAACGGCATGCTGTATCTACAGGATGGAGCCGAGAGACCATGTGATGAAAAGGAAAATGAATATCTGCTGCAGATCCGTGACAGTGTGGGAATTCCTGGTCATTATGAAAAATAGGAGGAAAAATATGAAAGCGAAAAATTAATTGCCGCCGGTATTGCGGCATCAATGTCACTGCTGACTCTTGTAGGATGCGGAACAGCCGGAAATGCTGGCAATTCTGGAGGAGACACCGCTAAAGAAGATACCGTCAAGGAAGATACCGCTAAGCGAGGGCGAAGACTCTGATAGAAGCTGCAGAGCACAGTGTTGGAAGCAAAGAAGGAGCAGTATCTGCAAGAATGGAGATCCGAATGCTTCTGGAGGACTATGAATCCAGAAATACACGTCTGCAGGAAGTTATGGTTCTAATTGAAGAACTGGTAAAACAGATTCCGATGGCTGAAAAGCTGTTAGGGATCAAAGGTGTGGGAATCAGGACAGTGTCAGGGTTCCTTGCAGAAGTAGGTGATATTAGCCGCTTCAGCAATCCGAAGGAACTGCAGAATCTTGCAGGATTGGCATTGGTTGAAAATAGTTCAGGAAAGCACAAGGGCGAGACAACAATAAGCAGACGGGGCCGAAAGAGACTCAGATACCTGCTCTTTGAGGTTGCAATGTCGCTTGTAGCGAAGAATCCGGAGTTCAGAGAACTCCATAATTATTACACAACCAGAAAACTGAATCCATTAAAGAAGATGCAGTCACTTATGGCGGTTGCGGCCAAGCTGATACGTGACTTTTATGCGATGCTGACAAAAGGTGTGGCTTATGACCCCCAAAAGCTGGTCAGTGATATCAGGAGACCGGCAGCTTATCTGCAAGTAGCGTAAGAAAAAAGTAACTATAGTAGAGGCTGTCATCTGGGCAGCCACTGAATCAAGCAGAATGTAACAGATAACGTCCACTGATCACAGTGCTGGTACAGGAAGCAAGTCAGTAATCAACAATACAAAGAATGAGCCAGTAGTCGGCAGAAATAGTCACCATGGGGCATATGACCCCGTTAAGGAGCATAGCTGACACATGAGATTTGAAAAGAAGAAATATATTCTTGCAAAAGTAAATCAGATTTTAATCGGGTATTAACATTATTATGGAATAAGTGATAACTATCAAATGATGGATAACTTCCGTAAGAGAGTTATTCAGATTCTTTATTTTTGGATGAATAGGCATAGTCAGAGGAAAAGTTATACATGGGATGGATTCAATCAGTTTTTGAAGGAGCATCCTATAGTAAGACCACGTATTTATGTGAGCCTATATGGATAATCTGAGGCATAAGTGTCGTGAAGAGCCGTATGCCTGAATTGGGCACGTACGGATCTGTGGGGGATATACTTAGTAATAGGTGTTTCTACCCGACAAGTTAGGACCTCTGGAGACAGAGATGATCCTGGTGGATATAGGAGGTTAGCTGCCATAGAGGGATGGGTATACACAAGGCCAGTAAAGCGGAAATCAATGACGTTTTATTTCGTATACCTTCTAACCACTATTTCAGTACTTGATATATCGAAATGCTTATAGCTTTGGCTTGTTCACTGAGATATAAAGGTTGAAAAAACTTGAATTTTCAATAAAAAACACTTGATTATATGAGGAGGAGACGAGCATGAAAAAAGTATTATACGAGGAATTACTTCCGGAAGAATGTGTACAGAGGATAAAGGAGATGCCGGTTGCCTATCTGCCACTTGGCACACTGGAATGGCATGGTCCGCATATGCCTCTTGGAGCTGACGGGATCCAGTCAAAAGAACTGTTTGTCCGGGTGGCAGAAAAGGTCGGTGGTGTAGTGCTTCCGATGCTGTTCATGGGACCTGACCGTTTATTTGATGATCGGGGAACTGTATTTTATGGAATGGATATCAATACAGAGGGCGCACTGAATATCTATTGTGCCCAGCAGATGAAGGGCAGTGCTTACTGGATGGAAAAGGGACTGTTTCAGGATCTGCTGCGCAGTATTTTTGCACAGCTTTCCAGAGCAGGAGTCCGCATCGTTGTGGGACATGGACACGGTCCGTCAACAAATGCATTTCAGGAAATGAAGGAAGAGGCAGAAGAAAAATACGGACTGTGCATTATGACAGCATGGACCTATGCGGATGATGAGAGACTGAAATATCAGAATGATCATGCCGGAGCAAATGAGACCTCTATTGTAATGGCTGTTCGGCCGGAACTGGTTGACTTTGGACAGGTAAAAGAAGATGAGAGTAATCTGATCGGTATTGCAGGACGTCATCCGGTCCGAGAATCATCGGAAGCATTCGGAAATGAAATTCTGGAATATACAATGAAAACACTGATCGCAGGCATTGAGAAGGAGTACAAAACAATAAAAGAAAGATAGATAAAAAAATATCTCCATTGGAAAAAATAACCGGTGGAGATATTCTGTTTTATTTTGATTTTTACTTTTGAAATAAGGCCTCTGTCTTGACAAAAAAAGAAAATTTCATTATAGTAGGAACATGGCAAAGGCGTTGAATAAGAGGAGTATGCAGATCTACGCTGACAGAGAGAAATGCACAGACGCAAGAGAAGCGCAGGCTGAAAGGCATTTTCAGATGGAGGACTGCAGAAGGTAGCTTAGGAGCCGGGAAACTGAAAGCAGAAATGCAGAACAGATGCAGATGCTGCTGTGTAGGTTTTCACGTACCCCGCGTTAAGGGACAAGAGATAGACGGGAATAACAGATGTTTTTTCCGGATAATGAAGGTGGTACCGCGAGAATGATCGCCCTTCGCACATTAGTTATTGGCTTTTGTGTGGAGGGCGTGTTTTTTCTTGCAGAGAACAGGAGCATTTTAAGGTTCCTATAATCAGAAAGATTCAGGAGGAAAACATGAGTAAAGAACTTGCAAAGACTTATGATCCCAAGGGTATTGAGGATCGTCTGTACAAAAAATGGATGGATAACGGATACTTCCATGCAAAAGTTAATCCGGACAAAAAACCTTTTACAATTGTAATGCCGCCGCCCAATGTAACCGGACAGCTGCATATGGGACATGCACTGGATGAGACCATGCAGGATATCCTGATCCGTTTCAAAAGAATGCAGGGCTATGAGGCTCTCTGGCAGCCGGGAACTGACCATGCAGCCATCGCTACAGAGGTTAAGGTAACAGAGAAACTTCGTAAGGAAGGGATTGATAAGAACGAGATCGGCCGTGACGAATTTATGAAACATGCCTGGGCATGGAAAGAGGAGTACGGCGGAAAGATCATCAATCAGCTGAAAAAGCTGGGAGCATCTGCAGACTGGGAGCGTGAGCGCTTTACCATGGATGAGGGCTGCTCCAAGGCTGTTCAGGAAGTATTTATCCGCCTTTATGAGAAAGGCTATATCTACAAAGGCTCCAGAATCATCAACTGGTGTCCTGTATGCCAGACTTCTATTTCTGATGCAGAGGTTGTACATGAGGACCAGGACGGATTTTTCTGGCACATCAATTATCCCATCGTAGGTGAGGAAGGACGTTTTGTTGAGATCGCGACCACTCGTCCGGAGACACTTCTCGGCGATACAGCAGTTGCTGTAAACCCGGAGGATGAAAGATATAAAGACCTTGTAGGAAAGATGCTGAAGCTTCCTCTTACAGACAGAGAGATCCCGGTTATTGCCGATGAGTATGTTGACAAGGAATTCGGAACAGGCTGCGTTAAGATCACACCGGCACACGATCCCAACGACTTTGAGGTTGGACGCCGTCATAACCTTGAGGAAATCAACATCTTAAATGATGATGCCACCATCAACAGCCTTGGCGGAAAATATGCAGGTATGGACCGTTACGAGGCACGTAAGGCCATGGTAGAGGACCTGAAGGAGCAGGGACTTCTTGTAAAGGTTGTTCCGCACAGCCACAGTGTTGGTACCCATGACCGCTGCGGTACAACGGTAGAGCCGATGATCAAACCACAGTGGTTTGTAAAAATGGACGAAATGGCAAAAGCTGCTATCAAAACTCTGGACGACGGAAACCTTCAGTTTGTTCCGGCACGTTTTGACAAGACTTACCTGCACTGGCTGGAGAATATCCGTGACTGGTGTATTTCCCGTCAGCTTTGGTGGGGACACAGGATCCCGGCTTATTACTGCGATGAGTGCGGTGAGATGGGGGTTGGAAGAGAGATGCCGGAGAAATGCCCGAAATGCGGATGCACACATATGCATCAGGATGAGGACACTCTGGATACCTGGTTCAGTTCCGCACTGTGGCCGTTCTCCACACTTGGATGGCCGGATAAGACACCGGAGCTTGAGTATTTCTATCCTACAGATGTTCTGGTAACCGGATATGATATCATCTTCTTCTGGGTTATCCGTATGGTATTCTCCGCACTGGAGCAGACTGGTGAGACACCGTTCCACCATGTACTGATCCACGGTCTGGTACGTGACTCACAGGGACGTAAGATGAGTAAGTCTCTTGGAAACGGTATCGATCCGCTGGAGGTTATCGACAAATACGGCGCAGATGCCCTTCGTCTGACACTGATGACAGGTAATGCACCTGGAAATGATATGCGTTTCTACTGGGAGCGTGTAGAATCCAGCCGTAACTTTGCAAATAAGATCTGGAATGCTTCCCGTTTCATTATGATGAACCTGGAGGGCAAGACAGTAACAGCGCCGGAAGACCTGAACGCACTGTGCAACGAGGATAAATGGATCCTTTCCAGACTGAACACAGTGATCCGTGATGTTACTGAGAATATGGATAAATATGAGCTTGGAATTGCCGTACAGAAGGTCTATGATTTCCTGTGGGATGAGCTCTGTGACTGGTATATCGAGATGGCAAAGGTAAGACTGTGGAAGGCAGAGGAAAACCCGGCAGCAGCAAACGATGCACTGTGGACACTCCGCACTGCGCTGACACAGGGACTGAAGCTTCTTCATCCGTTCATGCCGTTTATCACAGAAGAGATCTACTGCACACTGCTTCCGGAGGAAGAGTCCATCATGATCTCCGACTGGCCGGTATACAGAGACGAGATGGATTTTGCAGATGCTGAGAAAGCAGTTTCAAGCTTCCAGGAGGTTGTACGTGGAATCCGTAACACCAGAAACGAGATGAACGTACCGCAGAACAGAAAGACCAATATCTACATCGTAGGCAAGGACGCAGAGAGCTGTGCACGTTTTGAGTCCTGCAAGAAGTCCTTTACAAACCTTGCGTTTGCAAAAGAGATCCACGTACAGCAAGATAAGAACGGAATCGGTGAGGATGCGGTATCCATCGTTGTGGCAGACGGTGTGGTTTATCTGCCGCTGGAGGATCTGATCGACCGTGAAAAAGAGATCGAACGTCTCACAAAAGAGCAGGAGCGACTTACAAAAGAGATCGCACGCTGCGAGGGAATGCTGAACAATCCGAATTTTGTGAACAAGGCACCTGCAGCCAAGGTAGAGGCAGAGAAGGAGAAACTTGAGAAATACAAAGAGATGAAAGAGAAAGTGAACCTGCAGTTAACACAGATGGTGAAATAACGAAGGAGTGTTTTAATGAAGTGGTGTAACTTTTTCAATAAGATTTCGCTGATACTTCAGGCTCTGGGCTGTGCAGTCCTGTACTTTGTGATCGAGGCCATATGCAGGCACTCGTTCACAGAGGCGTGGACCTACATGACCACAAGGCCGCTTGTATTTGCTTATAATGCAGCGTTTATCTTTACGACGATGCTGATTGTTTATCTCTTCCGAAAGAGAATTTTCTGGCGTATCTTTGTGGGCAGCTTATGGCTGTTTCTGGGAATCGTAAACGGTGTGCTTCTTCTCAACCGTGTCACACCGTTTACAGGACCGGATGTGAAGAATCTGACAGATGGTCTCAGTATTGCAAAAAAATATCTGACCCATACCCAGATGACCATAGGTGCAGTTCTTCTGGGAATTGCGGTTCTGATCCTTCTGATCATCCTGATAAGGTCGCCGAAGTACAGAGGCAAGCTGAAATACAAGGTGAATATTCCGTTGGTCCTGGTCGGGGTCCTTGCCTTTGGAGGAATTACACAGCTTGCTCTGGAAAAAAGAGTTCTTTCCAATTATTTTGGAAATATTGCCATAGCTTATGAGGATTACGGATATCCTTACTGTCTGGCAACGACGATCTTTAATACCGGAATCAGTGCCCCGAGAGACTATTCCAAAAGCGAGATCAAAAGGATCGAGAAGTCGGAAGAAAATCTTCCGGAAACGAAAGAAGGCAGTCATCCGAATATTCTGTTTTTACAGCTGGAGTCCTTTTTTGATCCTACGCTGGTAAATTATCTGGAGCTGTCAGAAGATCCTATCCCGAATTTCAGAAAGCTGATGAAGGAGTATTCCTCCGGATATTATAAGGTACCTTCCGTAGGAGCCGGAACCGCAAATACTGAGTTTGAATCCATTACCGGAATGAGCCTTCATTATTTTGGACCGGGAGAGTATCCTTACAAGAGTATCCTTAAGGAAACTACCTGTGAGAGCGCACCGTATGTTCTGAAGAATCTGGGCTATACTGCTCATGCAGTACATAATAATGAGGCGAATTTCTACGGAAGAAGAAGTATTTTTCCGAATCTGGGATTTGATACCTTCACTTCGGCAGAGTATATGAAGGATGAAAACCAGAAGAACCCGTTGGGCTGGACCAAGGACAGTGTCCTCACCGATGAGATCGTCAAGTGTCTGGATTCCACAGAAGGGCCTGATTATGTATATACTATTTCCGTACAGGGACATGGAGATTATCCTTCAGAACCGGTACTGGAAAATCCGGAGATCACAGTTTCCGGGGCACCTACTGACGAGCTGAATAATAAGTGGGAGTATTATGTAAATCAGATCCATGAGATGGATAATTTTGTCAAAGAGCTGACTGACAGGCTGGCAGATTATCCGGAGGATGTGGTACTGGTCATGTATGGTGATCATCTGCCGACCATGGGACTGACCGTGGAGGATGTGGAGAATAAATATCTGTTCCAGACAGAGTATGTGATGTGGGATAATTTCGGACTTAAGAAAAAGAAAGAAAATCTTGCGGCATACCAGATGGCAGCAGAGGTTATGGACCGTGTAGGTATCCATGAGGGAAATGTTTTCAAGTATCATCAGGCAAGAAGAAACACCAAAAATTATCAGGTGGATCTGGAGACCCTGCAGTACGATCTTCTCTACGGAAAGCAGTATACATATGACGGAGCGAATCCTTTTGAGCGGACAAAGATGCGTATGGGAATCTATGATACCACGCTGGATTCCATTCAGGTTGTGTCTGAGACGGATCACACCTATTATATCCAGGGAACAAACTTTACGCCGTCCAGCCAGGTGAAGATCAACGGAGAATGGTATGATACGGTTTATGTGAATCCTACCAAGCTGATCATTACCGGAAAGGAACTGGATGATTTTGACCGGCTCTCGGTAGTGCAGCGAAGTAACAGTTCCACAAGAAAGGCCATGACAAAGAGCCATGACCGGGCGGTTTATGCGCTGCTCGCTGACAGCAAGTGGAAGCTTGACAGTGAAAAGAGCAGTTCTGATACAGGGTCAATGGAGGAAACGGATACAGCGTCAGAAACGGAATCCACAGAAGATTCCGGTGAAGAAAACAGTACAGACAACCAGTAAATGGCATAGAAAAGATACTCCGATACAAAAAATGTCGGATAAAATATTACGATTAGGACTGGACATCTTCCACCACTATTATATAATGGTATCGTAACGAACAGGAGGGGAGAAGCTTTTCTCCCCAAAAGTTCTTTACGAATACATTATAGATAAGTGATGGTTTTTTTTATGAATTACGAAGAAGCAGTTGCGTATATTGAAGATATACCGAGATTTACTACTAAGAATAGCCTGGACCATACCAGAGAATGCTTAAGAAGACTTGGAGATCCGCAGAGGAAATTCCGTGTGATCCATGTGGCAGGAACCAACGGAAAGGGAAGTACCTGTGCTTTTATCACATCGGTCCTTCGGGAAGCTGGATATTCCTGCGGACTTTTTACATCTCCTCATCTGGTGGAGATCAACGAGCGTTTTCAGATCAACGAGGAAGTGATCGATGACGATACTTTCCTTCGTGCTTTTGAAAAAGTTAAAAAGCTTTCCGATGAGCTGGTTGCGGAGGGAAGCTATCATCCCACCTATTTTGAGACACTCCTTCTGATGGGAATGGTGATCTTTGCAGAAGCCGGCGTGGACTATGTAACACTGGAGACCGGTCTTGGCGGACGTCTGGATGCAACCACTGCTGTGGAGGATCCGGCAGCCTGTGTGATCACATCCATCAGCCTCGATCATATGCAGTATCTTGGAAATACAGTTTCCGAGATCGCAGGAGAGAAGGCAGGGATCATGGTGCCGGGTGTTCCGGTGATCTACGATGGAAATGATCCGGATGCGGCCGGAGTGATGCGTGAGCATGCAGAGAAGCTGGGATGTCCATATTATGAGCTGAAACGGGAAGACACAGAGATCCATAAGATCACAAAGGACGGAATCCGGTTTTCTCTTAAGGACGAGACATATGGCGATACCATATTTGATATACCGTTTATCGCCCGTTATCAGGTTATGAATGCAGCTCTTGCGGTGAAAACCATTCAGGTACTGGAAGATCAGATTCCGGTATCTCTGGAGGCTCTGAAGGCTGGTATGGCAAAAACACGCTGGCAGGGAAGGATGGAAACGGTTCTTCCGGGTGTGATCGTGGATGGCGCACATAACGAAGACGGTGTTGAGAAGTTTGTAGAGACAGCAGAACATTTTCAGAAGGAATTTCCTCTGACTCTACTGTTTTCCGCAGTGGATGACAAGGACTATACGGATATGATCCGCACGATCTGTAGCAGGATCCGTTTTCGACATGTGATCGTCACACAGGTAGGCGGATACCGTAAAGTTCCGGTAGAAGAGCTTGCGGAGATCTTCCGTGAAGACGGAGTACCGGAAGTGGAAGCAATAGAGGATGTTCCAGCAGCTTTTGAACGGGCAGTAAAGGAAAAAGGTGAGGATGGAATGCTGTTCTGTGTAGGATCCCTTTATCTGGTCGGTGAGATCAAGGCTGTGATCAGGAGGAAAAAATTATGATCGATTACGAAGAGGAACTGAAGAAATTTGAACCATGTCTGGATGTGGCAGATGTAGAAGGTGTCATTTATGACCGGGAGATCACAGATATCATGGATGTACTCCAGGAGATGCTGCGTGAGGTCAAGAGCAACAGACGTGTAAGATAAGGAGAAGTGGATGAACTGCATAAACTGTGGAGCGTTCCTGACGGATACAGATCTGGATTATTGTCCGCACTGTGGAGCCAATGTACTGATCCAGAAGAAGGTGGATTATCTTTCCAAGCTTTATTATAATCAGGGGCTGGAAAAAGCCAGCATCCGGGATCTGTCCGGGGCGATCAGCTGTCTGAAGCAAAGTCTTGCTTATGACAAACGGAATATCCGTGCAAGAAATCTTCTTGGTCTTGTATATTTTGAGACCGGTGAGGTGGTTGCCGCACTGAGTGAGTGGGTCATCAGCAAGAATATCCAGAAGAACCGAAATCTGGCTTCAGAATATATTGCCAGGCTTCAGGCAAACCAGAACAAACTGGAAACAATCAACGAAAGCATCAAGAAATATAACAATGCCCTCGCCATGTGCAGGGAAGGCCATGAGGATATGGCGGCCATCCGCCTGAAAAAGATCCTGTCCCAGAATCCCAAGCTGATCAAGGGGTATCATCTTCTTGCTCTGATCCAGATGAAGAATCAGGAGTGGAATAAGGCGAGAAGAACCCTGAAAAAAGCAGCCAGGATCGACAAGACCAATACCACCACACTTCGTTTCCTGCGTGAAGTTGACGAGCAGACGGGTGTTACCACAAAGATGGAAAAACGGCGTAAGGGCTTGTTTGGAAATGAAAAAAATGAGAATGATAATATTTCAGGAGAAATCGTTGTAAGGCCGTCGTCTTATAAAGAAAGATCAAAGATATCACTTTTCTTTACCACGGTACTTGGATTTGCGGCAGGGGCGGCAGCATTCTGGCTCCTTGTACTGCCGGCTGTGAAACAGGATATTTACAGGCAGGCCAATCAGCAGATCATACAGTACAGTGATTCTCTTTCCAGCCAGAGCGTGGAGCTTACCAAAGCTCAGGGAGAAGCTGCCCAGTCCAGTGATACGGCAGATGCAGTTGCCAAGCAGGCAGAGGAAGAGCAGAAACGCAGTCAGAGCTATGAGGCTTTGTTTAATGCATATACTGCCATGCAGCAGGAGGATCTGGATACAGCGGCGCTGGAACTACAGAAGGTATATGTGGATACACTGTCAGATTCTGCAAAGGGGATTTACAGTACTATCAGCGGAAAGACTGGTGTAAGCGGGATCGAGAGCGGAGCTTCTGACGGAACGTCCAGTGCTGACAGCAGCACAGATGGAACAGCTGAAGCTGGAGCGGATGCCGCAGCTTCGGCGGGAGAAGATGCACAGAGCTCTGACGGAGATTCCGGAGAAGACAGCAGCTACAGTGACGGAGGATATGAGGATTCCTCTTACGATGGAGGTTATACAGAATAAAAAAGATCATAACTCATACAGAGGAGAAACCTCGGATAAGGGGAATGTGCGTTGGCGCATTCCTCTTTTTTTACCCTTTGGTCATGAGAAATGGAATAAAAAATCAAAAATGGGGGAATGATAGAATGACATCAGGTTTTGAAAAATCCGGAACCGTGCTGACTGTACATCTTCCGGCGGAACTGGATCATCCGGTTTCTGATGAGATCCGGAGAGATTCAGACCGGATTATTGGACATAACTATATAAAAAATATGATTTTTGATTTCTCAGAGACCGTTTTTATGGACAGTTCCGGGATCGGTCTGCTGATGGGTAGGTACCGGGCACTTGGCATGAGGGGGAAATGTGTGCAGGTTGTCAATGTGAACAGTCATATTGCAAAGCTTCTGCGGCTATCCGGAGTGGGAAAATATATTGAAATCTGTGGAATTAAAAAATCGGCAGGTGAACAGGAGGGTGTTTATGATGGAAAACACAAATGAAATGACGATCATTTTTGACAGCAGACCGGTAAATGAAGCACTGGCAAGAGTTGCTGTGGCTTCATTCTGCACACAGCTGAATCCTACGCTGGAGGAAATTTCGGATCTGAAGACCGCAGTATCGGAGGCAGTGACCAACTGCATCATACACGGGTATGAAGGGGAGATACATAAGATCCGGGTAGAATGTCGTCTCCGGGGGCAGGAGCTTCAGGTAGATGTGACAGATCACGGAGCCGGGATCCCGGATATCAAAAAAGCCATGGAGCCTCTGTTTACCACAAAGGCTGATAAAGACCGCTCCGGTATGGGGTTTACATTCATGGAGGCGTTTATGGATGAGCTTCAGGTGGAATCGGAGGTTGGCCGTGGAACTACAGTGCACATGAAAAAGATCATCAGGAGGTAACTATGGATCGTACTCTTGTCCTCATCGGGCGTGCACACCAGGGGGATAAAGCGGCAAGAGATCTTTTGTTTGAGGAAAATACAGGACTGATATACAGTGTGGCAAAGCGTTTTCTGGGACGAGGGGTGGAGATGGAGGATCTGTTCCAGATCGGCAGCATCGGACTTCTGAAAGCTGTGGATAAGTTTGACATGTCCTATGATGTGAAATTTTCCACCTATGCCGTTCCCATGATCATCGGAGAGATCAAACGTTATCTCAGAGACGACGGGATACTGAAGGTAAGCCGTTCTCTGAAGGAAAACCACTACAGGATCTATCAGGTGAGAGAAGCACTGACACGCCGGCTGGAGCGGGAACCTACGACGGGAGAAATGGCAGAGGAAATGGGAATTTCCATAGAAGAACTGGTAATGACCATGGAATCCGGTGCAGAGGTGGAATCTCTTCACAAAACGATCTATCAGGGTGAGGGAACGGAGATTTCTCTGATGGACAAGCTTCCGGAAAAAGAAAACCGGCAGGAAAAAGTACTGGACAGGATTTTTCTGGAAGAGATACTGGGAACTCTGGAGGCAAAGGAGCGGAGGCTGATCTATATGCGGTATTTTCAGAACATGACCCAGATGGAGATCGCCCATGAGCTTGGCGTATCCCAGGTACAGGTATCCAGAATGGAAAAGAGGATCCTGCGCAGTCTGCAGGAATCCGCAGAGAAAAAATAAAAGAGAGCCATGAGAAATGCTGCTGTTTTCTCATGGCTCCTTTTTGTGGGCAGCAGATTTAGTCAGACTGCTGCTTTTTTATGAAAAAGTACATTTTTGTATTTGAAAAGTGCTCCAAGAAGGATCATACCGATCACACCGGCTGAGATAAATTCGCCGGCTCCTACTGTGAGCATCATAAACGGGATAGGAAGGTTAATGCCATATCCGTAACGAAGCACAAGAGGAACGATCACAATGTTGGAAACGATCGGCGGGATTGGGGCTGTCCATTTGCCTGTATTGCGAAGCTTGTAGGTAAAGAATGCACCGATAAGTGTGGCAATGCTTCCGAAAATGATGTCAACCGGAATCGCACCGCCAAGAAGATTGGCGATGATACATCCCACGAACAGTCCCGGGATGGCAGCCGGTGTGAAGAACGGAAGAACGGTCAGCGCCTCGGAAAACCGGATCTGAACTTCACCGAAGCTAAGTGGCGCGAATACCAGTGTCAGGACAACATATACAGCTGCAATGGCAGCTCCCTGTACCAGAAAATGAGTACCTTTGTTTTTCATGTTTTTTATTCTCCTTTAGTTTTGTTTTACGAGTGGAAGGTCACGAACACTCGGCACATTTATAGGCGGTGACCGCCTTGTAAGCCCTGTACGACCTTGGTTTTTGCGGGCTTTTGCAGCGAAACTGAGTATAGCATAAGGGGCGTGGAAATGCAAGGTACGATCCTGACTATTTGATAACCCTGGCCTGTGTGGACAGACCCTGGCTCTGAAACAGCTTTTTGTAAGAGGAAAGTCTGCTTGCCGGAACCTTTACAGTCAGTTTTTTGTAATTATTCTGACCTGCTCTTGTGAAGATATATTTACCTGAGCTTTTGGAAGTAAGACGTCCTGTCTGTATGGTGACAGAGGTAAGGGCCTTACAGTCACAGAAAGCTTTTGTGCCGATCGCAGAAACTCGGGAACCGATTTTTACAGTACGAAGACTTGTGCATCCCTGGAAGGCTCCGGCACCTATGCTTGTGATATTTCCTGAAATCGTTACCTGTTTCAGGTTTTTACAGTTTTTGAAGGCATTGGCTGCAATGGCTGTGACTTTGTAGGTTTTTCCGTTAGCTTTGACAGTGGCCGGAATCTTTGCAGTGACAGTATTGCGTGAACGTGGTCCCTTCAGTGCTACGGAAGTCCCGGTGGTATTGACTGTGTAGACATTATAAGCATCCCGGAATGTTTTTGCAGTCTGTGGCTTTGGTGTGGCTGCAGGAGTGATCTGGAAATTTAAGGTGATGGTTCCGTAGAAATGGTAATCACCGATGATCTTCAGGGTAGCAGTTCCTGCTTTTTTATTGTTCTGGTATGTCACATGATAATCATTGATGCCAGAAAGCTTTGCTTTTCCAAGAGTTACGGTTGGAACGGGCTTTATGTCAGAGCCTGTATAGGTATATGTTTTTTTGATCCCTGTTACAGCTGCATCGGAAATATTGCATGCATAGCTGATATTGTTTTTCTTGGCATATGTAACTGCGTAAGAGCCGTACGGAGCATGGATCTTGCAAAAATATGCATGAGAGTTGACATACCCGTAGCCGCCCCACACAGCATCCGTTCCAATGCTTTTAACAGTATCAGGTATGTTGATCCTGGATAGCTTGTCACAGTAGGCGAAAGCTTCTTTTCCGATCTTTGTGACCCCTTTCTGGATGTCCACTTCTTTCAGCTCAGGAAGATAAACAAAGGCCCTTTCGGAAATACTTGTGATCCCGGGCTTTATTATTACCTTTCTGATCTGGTTTTTGATAGCTTTCCAGGAGGAATCGCTGTAGAAGGTAAACCAGCCTTTTGTTGAAGAGACCGGGTATCGGTGGTTTTCCTCTGTGGAAATAGAAAGTGGTCCGTAGCCGGAGATCGTAAGGATACCGTTTTTGAAATTCCAGGTTGCGTTGTCACCTGCGATATGGTAAGTTTTTTTGTCAGCTTTTCCGTTGTCGGAATTAATGGAATAAAAGTTCAAGGTGTTGGAGTTTGAAGCATAATAAACGACCCTGGAATCCTTTACCACAGGCTGACAGTCAGAAATCGGAGCAGCTGTTGTAAACTCTTTGCTGAGACTCTTTCCCTTTCCGTCCACAAAAAGATAATGAAGGGTGCTGGAAGAGAGCGGATCGTTAGCGGAAGAGTTTTTCTTGTTATCGTCGGAGACGTATTCTTCCCAGGAAATCATAAAACGGTTGTCATTTATTTTGGTGATCTTTACGCCCGCAAAGCTTTTTCCTCCGCCTGTAAAGTTGGTAAGCTTCCTGGTAGTGGTTGCTTTTTCGGAAAAGTCAGACATTGGTGTGACGGACAGATAAAGGTTATGAGGCGTGTTTTCAGATACCTTATCATATTTGGACTGATCGATGGAAGTGCCAACGCATAATACACTGTCAGAGGAAACAGCCATGCCGTCAACGCTTGCGTAGCAGGCCAGTGCCCACACAGAAGTATGTGAGCCTCCGTATGGCAAAAGCTCTATGGTGGTGCAGGCAAGTGTAGTGCTGTCGTATCTGGAAAGCTTTGTACATCGTGAACCCTCACTCTGCTCCAGTACGTAGAGATAAGAACCTTGTGATTTGATATACTGTGCAAAGGAATGCCACAGATCGCAGGAAACGATCTTTCCTTTCATGGTTGCCTGGTCGATCTCGGCCATAAGGAAGCCCTGATGTCCCTGACCGACAGAGGGATCCACATATCCTTCGTGACCGGTAACAACATAGAGTTTGCCGTTGCTTTCTGTCATTTCCACACAGCCATAGTCAAAGGGCGTGCGGACCTCACCGCCAAAAAGCTCCGGGTTACTGGTAATTGCTGCTGCACCGTTCCGGTTCCAGCTTGTATCGTAGCGGATAACGCGGATGACCTCAGCGGAATCGTTTTCTTTGTTGTTTGTCTGGCCTTCTACCAGATAATATCCGTCAGATCCGGCATAAAAGCCACCCCACAGTGGAAGCTCCATGTTGATCTTGCGCTTGCTTCTGATCTTCAGATCATTATCGTAATATTCAACGCCGACAGAATTTTTCTGGTGGAAGACCCTCATGTATCCGCCGGAAACAGGAATAAGATCAGAGGTACGGCGTAACCTGACATTGAGATTGTCCTGTGCGGTTGGCGTAAGAGAGCCTGCCCGGGCTGTCTGTGGAAACAGGATCAGACAGAAGCAAAGACAGCAGAACAGAAATAGCAGAGATGTTAATTTTTTTAGCTTTTTCATAAGTTTCTCCTTTGTATGTGTTTTTAGATGATCTCCTGTTTAGATTATAATTCATGGGACAGAATTTACAATACAAAATCGGGAGTTATGGAACTCCCGATCCTCAGGATTTCTGTAAATTCTGTTCACAAAAACATCTTGAGGAAATACTGCTAGTGGGCAGTAACATCAGCAGCAGGAACCTTATGGAAACAGGGGCTTTTTTCTTGACAGTTTTTTGTGATATTGATAAAATATATTACAGTATATAGGTTAAAGGGGCATTGGTTTTGATCTAAATCAATGTCTCTTTATTTTATATATCACACATATTACACCAGGGAGGTAGAAAGATGTTAAAAGTATGGATCGCAGGTGCCAACGGACAGATCGGACGGGCACTGAATGATGTTCTGGATCCAATGCAGATCGAGACTCTGAACACAGATCTTGATGAGCTGGATATCACAGACACAGATGAAGTGATCAACTTCGGTTCCATTAACCGTCCGGATGTGATCATCAACTGCACCGGTATCACAGATACCGATGAGTGTGAGAAGAATCCGGAACATGCATACCGTGTCAACGCACTGGGAGCAAGAAACTTAAGCATCGTGGCAAGAAAATGCGGGGCAAAGATCGTCCAGCTTTCCACAGATGATGTTTTCGACGGAAAGAGCAAAAAACCGTATACAGAGTTTGACGATACCAATCCGCTGACTGTTTACGGCCGTTCCAAGAGAGCCGGAGAGAACTATGTAAAAGAGTTTACACACAAACATTTCATTATCCGAAGCAACTGGGTATACGGAAAAGGCGGAAACAATTTTGTAAACCGTGTGCTGGAGACAGCAGAAAAAGGCCAGGCGCTTTCCGTTGCTTCGGATCAGTTCGGATCACCGACCAGCGCCAAGGATCTGGCAAGAATGATCCTGTATCTTATCGATACCAACGAATATGGAACTTATCACGTAACCTGCAGCGGTGTATGCAACCGTTATGAGTTTGCAACCGAGATCCTTCGCCTTGCAGGAAAGGAGATCGAACTGAGATCCGTGCCGACAGAGCAGTCAGATCTTTCTTCTGTCAGACCGCCATATGCCGTCCTTGATAATTTTATCCTCCGTATTATTGAAGTGTATGATATGCCGGACTGGAAAGCATCGCTGAAAGAATATATGGATGAAAGAGCGGAGGACTAGAATGAAAGAGAAAAATATAAAAGAGAAAACACAGCAGAAAAAGAAAATGGGCCTTACCACGAAGATCTTTGTGGCGCTGATCGCAGGTGCGATACTGGGAATCATTCTCTGTTACCTGGTTCCTGACAGCAGCTTCAAGAAAGATGTGATCGTGGAGGGAATCCTTTATGTGATCGGACAGGGATTTATCCGTCTGATGAAAATGCTGGTTGTACCGTTGGTATTCTGTTCCCTTGTCTGCGGAAGTATGTCCATCGGTGATACCAAGAAGCTTGGAACCGTAGGTGTGAGAACACTGGTATTTTATCTGGCGACTACAGCTCTGGCTGTTTCGGTTGCTCTGACGGTAGGTAATCTGATCAATCCGGGTGTGGGACTTGATATGAGCTCTATTCAGTCCTCCGCTTCCTCTGTGGAGACTATGGAGGCTACCTCTCTTACGGATACCATCCTGAATATCATTCCGGACAATCCGATCAATTCCCTGGCAAGCGGAACCATGCTTCAGGTTATCGTATTTGCCCTGATCGTGGGTGTGATCCTTGCGAAAATGGGAGAGCGAGCAGAGACAGTAGCGAACTTTTTCAGCCAGTTCAATGACATCATGATGGAGATGACCATGATGATCATGGCACTTGCACCGATCGGTGTATTCTGCCTTATCAGCAGAACCTTTGCAAACATCGGTTTCAGCGCATTTATCCCGCTGGCAAAATATATGATCGGTGTTCTCCTTGCACTGGCAATCCAGTGCTTCGGCGTATACCAGATCCTGCTGAAGATCTTCACAGGACTGAATCCGATAAAATTCATCAAGAAATTTTTCCCGGTTATGGCATTTGCATTCTCAACAGCTACATCCAATGCCACGATCCCGATGTCCATTGATACCCTGTCCAAAAAAGTGGGTGTTTCCAAGAAGATTTCTTCATTCACCATTCCTCTTGGAGCTACCATCAACATGGACGGTACCTCTATCATGCAGGGTGTTGCCGTAGTATTTGCGGCACAGGCCTTCGGTATCCACTTAAGTCCGATGGATTATGTGACAGTTATCGGAACTGCAACCCTTGCTTCCGTAGGAACTGCCGGTGTACCAAGTGTTGGTCTTGTTACTCTGACCATGGTATTTAACTCTGTAGGACTTCCGGTTGAGGCAATTGGTCTGATCATGGGTATTGACCGTATCCTGGATATGACCAGAACAGCGGTTAACATTACCGGTGATGCAGTCTGCACAACCATCGTTGCACACCAGAACGGTGCACTGGATAAAAACGTGTTTAACGAATCAAACTAAATATCCGGTTCAAAAAAAGATCCGACCCTGTCGGGTGAGAAAAAACGAAAAACGGCTGTACATATCGTAAAAGCGATATGTGCGGCCGTTTTTTTACTGGATCAGGTAAGTCCCCTGCTTATTCCTGTTCCAGAACACCCATGACAGAGGGCAGTTCCAGCTGCTGATAGGTGTGAAGGATCTTTTCCAGCTCAAAGATAGCAGGGGTAAGAAACTTATTCTTGTGATAGACCAGCTTGAATTTCCGGTTCCATTCCCCTGCTTCGTTGCAGAAGACCCGGACTGAACGGTGACGGATCTCATGATGCATAAGACGGATGGACATAACAGAGAGCATCTGGTTATACAGCACTGCGTTCAGCAGTGCCCGCGGACTGTTGGCTTCCCAGGCAGTTCGGATCTTCAGATCATGGCGAAGGGTGTAATCCTCAAAAAGCTGTCTGGTACCGCTTCCATATTCCCGGACTGCAAATTTCTGGTTGTTCAGCTCCTGGACATGGATGCGTCCTCTGCGGTAAAACGGATGCTTTTTTCCGGCGGCAAGGACCAGACAGTCGTCGATGATGGGAAGAACGACAAGGTCCGGGGAATGGATCTCACCTTCTACCACAGCAGCGTCCAGCTCAGAACGCAGAAGCTTCTGTTCGATATTTTGCGTGTTGGTGACAAAGGAGTAAACGTCAAGGTCCGGGATTTTTTTCTGCAGATCCAGGATAATGGATGGGGTCAGGCAGGTTCCCACAGTGAGGGTGGAGCCAAGCTTCAGGGTGGAAGACTGTCCCTGGTTCTGCATCAGCTCTTCCAGCTGCTGAAACTGGCGGATCATTTCACGGGCATGGGGAAGAAGAAGCTTTCCCCGTTCTGTGAGATAAAGCTTTTTTCCAAGACGTTCAAAGAGAAGGCCGTTATAATGAGCTTCCAGCTCACGGATGGCCTGACTGACTGTTGGCTGGGAAAGATAAAGATGTTTGGCAGCAGCACTCATGGAGCCCTGTTCCGCAACGGCCGCAAAAACAGTGAGATGGCGGATGGTCATATGGAATCTCCTTTTATTGTAAATTGGTATATAGGTAAAACCTATCATTTTTATAAAATAATATCATTTCTCAAATACATCTTCAAGTGGTATAGTAGGAAGTACGTGAAAACGATTTCAACATTGCAAAATACAGGGCAACGATACCATGGGAAAGTATCGGAATGCCGGTGAGACCAGGAGGAGGAAATATGTCAGCATTAACTGTAAGCAAAGAGGAAGAGAAAAGACTGAAGGGGCAGGGGTTTTTAAATAACCGGGGAACCGATGAATTTTCTGCACGGGTGATCACTGTAAACGGAAAGGTGACAGCGGCACAGCACAGATGTATGGCGGAAGCAGCAGAGAAATTCGGCAACGGAAATCTTACCTACACGACCAGGCTCTCCGTGGAGATCCAGGGAATCCCCTATGAAAAGATCGAAGAGTTTCAGGAATTTATTGCGAAGGAAGGTCTGGAGACAGGAGGAACAGGAGCAAAGGTCCGACCAGTAGTATCCTGCAAGGGAACCACCTGTCAGTATGGACTTCTGGATTCCTATGCAATTTCAGAAGAGATTTTCCGGAGATTCTATAAAGGCTACCGTCAGGTTGCACTGCCGCATAAATTTAAGATCGCAGTAGGCGGATGCCCGAATAACTGTGTGAAACCAAATCTGAATGATGTGGGGATCATCGGACAGAGGATTCCGCACTTTGACAGCGAGGCATGCAAGGGCTGCAAAAAATGTGCCATTGAAGCTGCATGTCCAAACAAAGTGGCGAAAGTCGTTGACGGGAAACTGCACATTGATGAGGAGCTTTGCAGACACTGCGGAAGATGTGTGGGAAAATGTCCATTCCATTCCATCCCGGACGGTACCTACGGATTCAAGATCTATATCGGTGGACGCTGGGGAAAGAAAATTTCTCATGGAAAGGCCCTGAACCGGATCTTTACGTCAGAGGAAGAGGCACTGGATGTTATTGAGAAGGCAATCCTGCTTTTTAAGGACCAGGGATTAAAGGGAGAACGTTTTGCCGAGACTATAGAACGAATTGGGTTCGAAAATGCAGAAAAACAATTATTGGAAAAAAATCTTCTGGAAAGAAAAATGGAAATTTTGTCCAAATAGAGATATAAAAAACTTCCTATTATATAAGCTGTCTGAAACTGAAAAAATGCGAGCAATAATATAAAAAATTTTTATCCCATTTATATAAATTTTTATTATATCACAATATTAACAAAAAACTAAGTGAAAATTCTATTTGAAATATGCAAAATAATGTGATAAAGTATTAACAATACATGAACGGAGGTAAAAAGAGTGGAAAACTACATGTATTTGGTGCCGGTGGCAGCAGTACTGGCACTTCTGTTCGCAGCATACCTTGCAGCGAAGGTCAGCAAGCAGGATGCAGGAACAGACAGAATGAAGGAGATCGCAGGTGCGATCGCAGAAGGTGCCCGCGCCTTCTTAACAGCAGAGTACAAGATCCTGGTTATTTTTGTAGCCGTACTTTTTGTACTGATCGGAATCGGAGTTGGAAGCTGGGTAACAGCAATCTGCTTCGTAGTAGGTGCTCTGTTTTCAACAATCGCAGGATACTGCGGTATGACCGTTGCAACAAAGGCTAATGTAAGAACAGCAAATGCAGCAAAAGAGGGAGGAATGAACAAGGCTCTTTCCATTGCATTCTCCGGCGGTGCTGTTATGGGTATGTGTGTTGCAGGTCTTGGTGCACTGGGTGTCAGCGTTGTGTATATCATCACAAAGAACGTTGACGTACTTTCTGGATTCAGCCTTGGTGCTTCTTCCATCGCACTGTTTGCACGTGTTGGTGGTGGAATCTATACAAAGGCAGCTGACGTAGGAGCTGACCTTGTAGGTAAGGTTGAGGCAGGAATCCCGGAGGATGACCCTCGTAACCCGGCTGTTATTGCGGATAACGTAGGTGATAACGTAGGTGATGTTGCCGGTATGGGTGCAGACCTTTTTGAGTCCTATGTAGGATCTCTGGTATCTGCTCTTACACTTGGTGCGGTAGCCGGAGCAGTTTCCGGTGTTCTCTACCCGCTGGCTATTGCAGGCTGTGGACTGATCGCATCCATCATTGCAACATTCTTTGTAAAAGGTGATGATAATTCCAATCCGCAGAAAGCCCTCACAAGAGGAAGCTATGTATCTGCAGCACTTGTTATCATCGTGTCCCTGATCCTCAGCAAGACTCTCTTCGGAGACATGAAGGCAGCCATTGCTGTGATCGCAGGTCTTGTTGTCGGTGTCATCATCGGAAACATTACAGAGTATTACACATCTGCAGATTATAAACCGGTTCAGGGAATCGGCGAGCAGTCTGAGACAGGTGCAGCTACAACTATCATCAGTGGTATCGCAGTAGGTATGAAATCTACAGCATTCCCGATCCTGCTGATCTGTGTTGGTATTTTTGTAGCATACGGTGTGGATGGATTATACGGAATCGCTCTTGCAGCAGTTGGTATGCTTTCCACAACAGGAATCACAGTTGCCGTTGACGCGTATGGACCCATCGCTGACAATGCCGGTGGTATTGCAGAGATGTCAGGTCTGGATGAGTCAGTTCGTGAGATCACAGATAAGCTTGATTCTGTAGGTAACACAACAGCAGCTATGGGTAAAGGCTTCGCAATCGGTTCCGCAGCTCTTACAGCGCTTGCTCTGTTTGTATCTTATGCGAATGCAGTAAATCTGGATGCAATCAATATCCTTGCTCCTCGTGTTACGATCGGTATCTTTATCGGTGGTATGCTTACATTCCTCTTCTCGGCCTTCACAATGGAATCCGTTTCCAAGGCTGCTTACAAGATGATCGAGGAAGTAAGACGCCAGTTCCGTGAGAAACCGGGTATCATGAAGGGAACTGAGAAACCGGATTACAAATCATGCGTTGCGATCTCCACAACAGCAGCTCTTCACGAGATGATGCTTCCTGGAATCATGGCGGTCGTTGTTCCGGTTATCGTAGGTGTTGTTCTTGGCGTTGAGGCTCTTGGAGGACTTCTTTCCGGTGCTCTTGTAACAGGTGTACTGATGGCGATCTTCATGTCCAACGCAGGTGGTGCATGGGATAATGCAAAAAAATACATCGAGACAGGTCATCATGGCGGAAAAGGCAGCGAGGCGCACAAAGCAGCCGTTGTCGGCGATACAGTCGGCGATCCGTTCAAAGATACATCAGGGCCTTCCATTAACATCCTGATCAAGCTTATGACTATTGTATCACTGGTATTTGCTCCTCTGTTCTTATCCATCGGAGGACTTCTGTAAATATCATTTCAGAAAAAAAGTAAACCCATATTATATAAAAAAAGCTCTTTGCAGAGAAATCTGCAGGGAGCTTTTTTTGTGCGACAGGCGGCGGAATTGTACGGATATGAGAGTGGACTCTGGTTATGAGTCAGTTTCTGGATTTTCTGTTCGTGCAGCCTGTTCAATCAGTGTCCGGTTTACATCATCCTCATAGGTCCGCATCTGCACCTGCATAGGTGTGGGATCATCGCTTAGCTTCAGATGCCCGAAATGATTAAAGAAGATCAGTACGCCGAGGCCGATCCCGATGGAGTAGGAAATCTCCAGGATGGTAAAGCCGGAGGAACTTTTTCCCGTAACAAGAGTGTAAAACTGGCTAAAAAGGCTGCCCATATCTACGTCATTATTAAAGGTCATAATGGAAAAAGCGGCGCCGAAAAAGGAAACCAGGCATACAAAAAGGATTTTTACATACCGGAAAATTTTCCCTGTGGCAGAGCTGATGCGGTAGGTGATGATAAAATCCGTTTCCCCGATGGGAGAAATATCAATGGAGGGTTCCAGCTTCTGGATCTTTTTCAGAAGATCCGAGACAGACATCACATAGCGTCCGGGCTTTTTCGCATCCAGAACGATCACAGGCATGACCCGCAGATGATTGAGGATTTTGGGGTCACTCATGGAAAGTGCAGCGATATCCTGAAGATATACATGTGGGTTGGTGACTTCAATGTTCTGATCCAGCTGCAGATAAAGAGTATCACTCATGAGAAAAAACTCCTTTCCCGGAATATTATTTTTTCATTTTTGGACGGAAGAAGAGACTGGCCAGATAAGAGAAGATCAGGGCGGAGGAAACTCCGGCAGCACAGGCAGTGAAGCCTCCTGTAAAAAGCCCAAGGATGCCGTCTTCTTCAATGGCTTTTTTCATACCCTCCCATAATACATGTCCGAAACCGATCAGCGGGACGGAGGCCCCGGCACCTGCAAAATCCACCAGCGGCCGGTAGACGCCAATGGCACTTAACAGGGCGCCGCTACATACCAGAAGTACCATCACACGGCCAGGCATCAGCTTTGTCTTGTCCAGAAGGATCTGAATCAGGGCACAGACAAGGCCGCCGAACCAGAATGCGTTAAAGTAATCCATGCTCATACCTCCATATGCTCGATGACAACTCCGTGGGCAATACCCGGAATACTGTCACCTTCATTAAAGCTTACTTTGGAAAGAAGCGCTCCTGTTGGTACAAAAAGGATCCGCTTCCATTCTCCGGATACAATCTTCGGAAGGATGTAGGAGGCAAGGACTACAGCAGAACAGCCGCAGCCGCTTCCTCCTGCGTGGGTGTCCTGAGAAGGATCGTCATAGATCAGGATACCGCAGTCTTTATGAATGGGAGAAAGCCGGATATTTTGTTCCTTCAGAAGATCCAGGAGAATTTTCTGCCCGATGATCCCCAGATCCCCGGTAAAGACGGCATCATAATCCGAAGGCGTCCGCCTGAAATCCGAAAAGCTTCGTGCAATGGTATCGCAGGCTGCAGGAGCCATACAGCCTCCCATGTTCATGGAATCCCTGAGACCATAATCCATCACACGGCCGGCAGTAAGGCCGGTGATAGCAGCACAGCCTTTGCCGGAGCGCAGAGGAGCTTTTTCTCCGGGAGGAGATGTACTTAGGATACAGGCACCGCTTCCGGTTACTGTCCAGGTGGCAGAAAACGGCCGCTGGTTTCCGTATCCCAGAGGAAAACGAAATTCTTTTTCCGCACTTGCGAAATGGCTGGAGGTGGCACATAAGACCCGTGTGCCGAATCCGGCGGTCAGAGCAAGGGAACCGAGAGAAAGTGCTTCCCCTATGGTGGAGCAGGCACCGTAAAGACCGTAAAAGGGAATTCCAAGTCCAGCGGAGCCGAAACAGGTGGCTGATGTCTGAGCGAGAAGATCTCCGGCGAACATCAGATGGATATCTTCGGAGCTCAGTCCAGCTTTGCTTATGGCCTGAGTGGCAGTTTCTTTCTGCAGTGTGCTTTCCGCAGATTCCCAGGTGTCACAGCCAAACATGGGATCTTCACAGACCAGGTCAAAAAGATCTCCAAGAGGACCGTCCGCCTCTTTCTGACTGACGATGGATGCGGCGCTTTCGATATACAAAGGCTGTGAAAATGCAATGCTGGCTGCGCCAAGTCTGAGATTTTTGCTCATGATATCACCTCCAGGATCTTTAGGATATAATAGATCACACCCAGTCCCCAGGCGCTTAAGATGCCGTAGAGGATCACAGGGCCTGCAATAGTAAAAATCTTGCACCCTATGCCGAAAACCTGTCCTTCTGCCCGGAACTCAATGGCGGATGCAGCCACTGAGTTGGCGAATCCGGTAATGGGAACAAGACTTCCTGCACCGCCGAATTTGCCGATTTTGGGATAAATACCAAAGCCTGTGAGAAGGACGCTTAAGAGAATGAGAATGACAGAACACCAGGTTCTGGAATCGGAAGCATCTACACCGAGAGCCTGTGCTGTGTTTAAGATAACCTGTCCAAGAAGACAGATCAGTCCGCCTGTGAGAAAAGCTTTTGCCATATTCAGCGGCAGACTGTGGGTGGGAGTAAGCTGCTTGACATATTGTTCATATTTTTTTTGGTTGATATTTTGCATATGGAAAATCCTTTCGTGAGATGGTAGAGTGACAGTAAGAATTACATCCAGCTCATGGCATAATAAAACAGGGAGCCCAGGGCTTTTCCGGCAGCAATGGAAATTATTACCGGAGAAAGCCCCTGAGAGAGCTTCAGCCGTCTGGCAAAGACGGGAAAGACTTTTGCGATCTCTGCCAGTGCAAGGATCCAGCCGCCCAGGAAAATTCCGAAAAATACTCCGCAGACAGCCAGGAAAAAAGGTCCCAGCGGAATTCTGATCGGAAACAGGGTGACGACGGTTCCGGCAACTGTTCCCAGAAGTGTCAGATCTTCATAAAGAAAAATCTGGTCAGCTGTATGCGTGATACCTGCATAGCGGGGAACAATGGAAAGGCCGATCAGCAGTCCGGAGACACCTCCTGCAACGATGATCCCGGCACAGAAACCGATAAAGCACAGAATCAGTTGTTGAAGCATGGACAGAACCTCCTTGTGGGATTGTATGGGAATAGTATGAGAAAATATAAATTTTTTATGCGAAAATCTTAAAAAACAAGAATATCTGTACATTTACGGACAGAGATAGTATAATAAAAAGGAATATGGACAGCGGCGGACAGGCGCTGTCTTTCTCAATCAAAAGAAAAAACAGTGTCAGGAGGACGGATATGCAGGATGCTTTTTCACGTATGGAATTGCTCGTTGGAAATACAGGTGTAAAAAAACTCAGCAGGGCGAAAATTGCAGTATTCGGTCTTGGCGGAGCCGGATCACAGGTGGCAGAGTCACTTGCGCGCTGCGGTGTGGGGAGTCTGACACTGATCGATCATGAAAAGATCACATTGACGAATATCGGAAGCCAGGTGCTGGCACTTCATTCTACTCTGGGAATGAGCAAGGTAGAGGCGGCCAAGAAGAGAATCCGGGATATTGATGAGAATATTTTGGTGCATACCTACGAAACCTTTTATAATGAGGAGACTGCGGGAATGTTTGAATTGCGTTCCTTTGATTATATTGTGGATACAATGGGAACACTGTCGTCAAAACTGCTTCTGATCAGCAGAGCAAGGGAGGAACGTGTGCCTGTGATCTCCTGCCTGGACATCGGGGACAAGATAGACCCGTCTAGACTTGAGGTTGCGGATATCAGCAGGACCACAGTATGCCCGGCGGCCAGGATCATAAAAAAAGAACTGCGTAAACAGGGAATACGTAAACTCAAAGTACTGTATTCCAGAGAACAACCGGCAAAAGAAAAGCTTTTCAGACGGAGAAGAACTATGGTGAAGAAGCCTGCCGAAGGAAATATTTCCTTTGTGACAGGGACTGCGGGATATCTGCTGGCGGGAGAAGTTGTGCGGGATATACTGTCAGCCGGAAACGTTTCACATAGCTGACAGCAAATGAGAAATTGAGCGCAGATCACGGACAGATCCAGTTCATGAGCATAAGTCAAGGCGGAACAGTAATGTCTGCTTTACAGAAATAAAACAGAAAGACTGAGGAAATAAAAAGTGAATTCAGAAATCATAAAAAAGTTCTGCGATCTTCTTGGAGAAGAACGTGTTTTTACAGGCGAAGCAATGAGCCGTCATACAACTTTTAAGATCGGAGGTCCGGCGGATTATTTTCTGATGCCGGATAAAGACACAGATGTGGGGCGTATCGTAAAAATCTGTAAAGAAAGTGCGATCCCTTATTTTATCCTCGGAAATGGAAGTAATCTTCTGGTAGGAGACGGCGGTTACCGTGGAGCAGTTATCCAGATCTACAAAAATATGTCTGCCGTTACCGTAGAAGGAACAGAGATCACCGTACAGGCAGGTGCGCTGCTTTCATCGGTGGCAGCAGCAGCAAAAAATGCAGCTCTTACAGGCTTTGAGTTTGCAGGCGGGATCCCGGGAACTATGGGCGGTGCGGTTGTGATGAATGCAGGTGCCTATGGCGGCGAGATGAAGGATGTTCTCACAGAGGTAACTGTGATGGATGAGGAGGGAGAGATCGTTACCCTTCCGGCAGATAAACTGGAACTGGGATATCGTACCAGCATCATCAAAACCGCAGGTTATATCGTGCTGGAAGCAAAGCTGCAGCTGAAGGAGGGAAATCCGGAAGTGATCCGTGAGACCATGAAAGATCTGACGATCCGTCGTACCACCAAACAGCCGTTGGAGTATCCCAGTGCTGGAAGTACCTTTAAGAGACCGGAGGGATATTTTGCAGGTAAGCTGATCATGGACAGCGGTCTTGCTGGATATCAGGTAGGTGGTGCACAGGTTTCTGAGAAACACTGTGGCTTTGTGATCAATGCAGGCGGTGCAACTGCCAGGGATGTCCGCACGCTGATGGATAATGTCAGGGATATCGTTTATAAGAAATATGGAGTTACGTTGGAACCGGAGGTGAAGTTCCTGGGTGATTTTGAAGCCTGATGACCATTTCTGGTACATCGTTTTCAAAATAATTATACCACTTACTTGTCTGTGGATCCGATCGCACAGACCTAAAAGGCTCAGCGTAGTCCGGCTTTCAGGTACCCAGGATACGAAACAGAGGGAACAGGAATGCGTATGTACGCTTTGCAGATAACGGAAGAAGAAATGGAAAGGAAGAGAGACTATGCGTTTTGTGATCGTTACAGGAGTGTCAGGAGCAGGAAAAACAGCTGCACTTAAAATGTTGGAGGATATGGGATATTTCTGCGTGGATAATCTTCCAATCCAGCTTCTGGAAAAATTTGCTTCCCTTCTTCCTGAGATGCAGAGCGAAAATGTTAGAAATGTGGCTCTGGGGATCGATGCCAGAAGCGGAAGTGCCCTTGATGAACTGGAAGTAGTTCTGGACCGTATGAAGCAGACCGGGTATGATTACGAGATCCTGTTTATGGATGCAGAGGATTCTGTCCTTGTAAAACGCTATAAAGAATCCAGAAGAAGCCACCCGCTGGCAAGAGCAGGGAGAGTGGATGAGGGAATCCGCCTGGAACGTGAGAAAACAAAATTTCTCCGGAAACGTGCGGATTATATCATTGATACCAGCCATCTGCTTACCAGGGAGCTTCGCCAGGAAATCGAAAAGATCTTTGTGGATGACAGAGAGTTCAGCAATATCATGATCTCTGTGCTTTCCTTCGGCTTTAAGTATGGAATCCCGGCAGATGCAGATCTTGTGTTTGATGTGCGATTTCTTCCCAATCCCTATTATGTGGATGAACTGCGTCCTCTGACAGGCCTTGACGATGAAGTGTTCAATTATGTGATGGCCAGTGATACGGCGAAAGCCTTCGCGGACAAACTGGAGGATATGATCCGTTTTCTGATCCCTAACTACATTAAAGAAGGGAAAACAAGCCTTGTGATCGGTATCGGATGTACAGGGGGAAAACATCGTTCTGTTACTATTGCCAGAGAACTTTTTTCCAGGCTTTCCAAATCGGATGAATACGGCATCCGCCTGGAGCACAGGGATGCGGAGAAGGACAGACTTCTGAAAAAATAACTGCCGCGATGAAAAGGGTGGCAGGGAAACAGTAAAAGAGGGTTCGGGATGTCATTTTCAGGAAAAGTCAAAGAAGAACTTGCAGGACAGCTTAGTCTGGCCAGGCACTGTCAGGTGGCAGAACTGGCGGCACTGCTCTGCGGCTGCGGCCGTGTGGAAAAAATGTCGGATGGAAACAGAAAACTATGGATCCAGACAGAAAATGAAGCAGTTGCAAGAAAAAGCTTTACATTATTGCGAAAAACCTTTAATATAGAGACAGCGATTGTTATCCGGGAAGGGTCTCATCTCAAACGGGGTAAGGTATATCTTGTTGAGGTTACGGATCCTGCCAGAACAGAGGAAGTACTGCAGGGGACAAAGCTTTCTGTGGATAACGAAACCGGTTTACTTGAAATGGATAATTCGCTTGTGGTTCAGATGAACTGTTGCAAGCGGGCATTTATTCGCGGTACTTTTTTGTCGTCCGGTTCGATCAGTGATCCAGAGAAAGGGTATCATTTTGAGATCGTGTGTCCGGACAGCAGGAAAGCAGAACAATTACAGGGGATTATCCGCAGTTTTCACGTAGAAGCTAAAATTGTGGTGCGCAAGAAATCATATGTGGTCTATGTGAAGGAAGGCGCGCAGATCGTTGACATGCTGGCAGTCATGGAGGCGAACGTAGCCCTTATGGATCTGGAGAACATCCGGATACTTAAGGAAATGCGTAACACGGTAAACCGTAAGGTGAACTGTGAGGCTGCGAATATCAATAAAACGGTAAATGCGGCAGTAAGACAGGTGGAAGATATACAGCTGATCAGCAGAACTATCGGCTTTGAGAGCTTAAGTGATGGATTGGCACAGATAGCCAGGCTGAGACTGCAGTATCCGGATGCCACACTGAAAGAATTAGGTATGATGTTGAATCCGCAGGTGGGCAAATCAGGTGTGAATCACCGGCTTCGCAAGCTGAGTGAGATCGCAGATGAGCTGCGGGAGAACAAGGAGGAGCTATTATGATTAAAAAACCAATCACTATCAACTTATCCACTGGACTGGAGGCAAGACCTGTAGCACAGCTTGTTCAGGTGGCAAGCCAGTTTAACAGTGAAATTTATGTTGAGATTGGCAAAAAAAGAGTCAATGCAAAGAGCATTATGGGAATGATGACCCTGGGACTTGACGCTGGAGAAGAGATTACACTGTCTGCCAACGGTGATGATGAGAATGCAGCGATGGAGAGCATTGAACAGTATTTAAGCAACCAGTAATCAGTTGGGACAGAGCAGTCCGCGGAAAAGGGTAGATTCCTGCGGATGTGGAATATAAAGGGATACAGACGGAAAGGAAGACCGATTCCCGCTGTATCCCTTTCCGCTTCAAAGTACCTACAAATATGAAAGAGGAAGATTACCTATGTCAAAAGTATTGAAATTTATCGTACATTTTGTTGTGATATGCACACTGATCTGTGTACTGGGACTTGTTCTTCCGCCGTTCTTCGGGGTGAGAACAGTGATCGTGGATAAATCCGATAAGGCAACGAACCTCCCAGTCGGATCTGTTACATATGCGATCCCGGAGAAGAGTTCTGCGATCAGCGCAGGTACTCCAATCCTTGTACAGAAAGATTCCGAGACATATAAATATACGATCACCAATCTCGATGCCTCCAAGGGAACCGGAACAGTAACAGATCAGTCCGTTTCCGGAGGAAAGACTTTTACCATTAAGGTTGGAGATTATGTTCCGAAAGTTGTAGTTACCATTGGCTATGTGGGATATCTTATGGTGGCTACAGAAAGTATTGAAGGCCTGATCATTCTTGGTCTGGTCGTATTGTTCCTGATCATCCTGTATGTGATCGCAGAGCTCTGGAAGAAAGAGCCGGATGATATTGAGGAAGATGTGAACGATCCGGAACCGGGTTATGTGAAGTCCAGGAAAGAACTGAAGCAGGAAGAAAAAGCACGTGCCAGAAGAATGAAGGAAGAAGAAAAAGAGATCATTCAGGAAGAAAAGGCACGAAAACACAAAAATAAAAAAGCAGATAAGCGTAAGGTCCGTACGGGCGGTTTCGTAGATGAGATTGACGAAGAGGATGTTACAGGCTATTCGGAGAATAAAAAGAAGGCTGCCATACAGCAGACTGCACAGACTGCCGCAAGTGAAGCTCATGCGGAACTTAAGAAAGAGATTGCAGCAGCCACTTCAGAAGAAGCAGATATGCTTTCCAGACTGGAAATGGCAGAACGTACGGTTGAAGAAAACAGAAAGCCGCATCCGGCCGGAAAGGTCGAAGAGGTTCCGGAAGAGGAAGAGGAGCCGGTTACCATTGGAAGCCTTGCGATGCCGTCTTATTCCGCAGCGCAGCTTGCAAGCCGCGTAAAGAAGGCCGGTGATGCACCGGATATCGTTAAGGATGACATCACGAAGGTTACACTGTTTGATTACTCGGATATCATCAGTGGTGATGTGGACGATATGGAAGAATAAAATAAGTACCTATTATATAAGAAGAAAATGGTTCAGAAATGAGCCATTTTCTTCTTTTTTAAAAAAAATCAAAAAAATTTAAAAAAAGGCTTGCATTCTGAAGAATCATCGTATATACTAATCCTTGCTGTGACATTGATAGCTATGAAGCGCGAGGTTGCTGCCACACTGGCAGGTTTTCCGTGGAGCGAATGTCAAGTTAGGAAACTGACGACAAGTCACTGTACAAAGTTCAATAACCATCTTGGGATGGGACGTGTGTGCAAATATACCATGACACACACGGAGATGTGTACAGTCGCCGCTTGTCGTACTGCTATATAAGTACGAATAGGAGGAGACTTTTTTTATGGCAAATCAGGTAATGAGAATCACATTAAAGGCATATGATCATCAGCTCGTTGATGCATCTGCAGCAAAGATCATCGAGACAGTAAAGAAGAACGGAGCAATGGTAAGTGGACCGGTTCCGCTTCCTACTAAGAAAGAGGTTGTTACAATCTTAAGAGCTGTTCATAAATACAAATATTCCAGAGAGCAGTTTGAGCAGAGAACACATAAGAGACTTATCGATATCCTGACACCAACTCAGAAAACAGTAGATGCACTTTCCAGACTGGAAATGCCGGCTGGTGTTCACATCGATATCAAGATGAAAAACCGCTAATAATGTCATTTGACATTAACTATATGATTACCGAATGGTAATCCGCTATAAGGAGGAAGAAAGAAATGAAGAAAGCTATTTTAGCTACTAAAGTCGGAATGACTCAGATCTTCAATGAAGATGGAATGTTAATTCCGGTAACTGTTTTACAGGCAGGTCCTTGCGTTGTAACTCAGGTTAAAACTGAGGAGAACGATGGATACACATCAGTTCAGGTTGGCTTCGGCGAGATCAGAGAGAAACTGGTCAACAAACCGGAGAAAGGCCACTTTGACAAAGCTGGTGTAGCTGTAAAGAGATTTGTAAAAGAGTTCAGATTTGACAATGCCGGCGAGTATGAGGTTGGACAGGAAATCAAGGCTGATATCTTTGCAGCAGGAGATCATATCGATGCTACTGCAGTTTCCAAAGGTAAAGGCTTCCAGGGCGCCATCAAGAGACATGGCCAGTCCAGAGGACCTATGGCTCACGGTTCTAAATATCATCGTCATGCAGGTTCCAACGGCGCTTGCTCCGATCCAAGCAAGGTTTTCAAAGGAAAACATATGCCAGGTCACATGGGACATGTTCAGGTAACTGTTCAGAATCTTGAGATCGTACGTGTAGATACAGAAAATAACTTACTGTTAGTTAAGGGTGCTGTTCCAGGACCTAAGAAATCTTTGGTTACAATCAAAGAGACAGTAAAGTCCTTATAATAGGAAAGGAGGAGCATCAGAATGGCTAATGTAACTGTTTATAATATGGAAGGCAATGAAGTTGGCACAATGGAGCTGAATGACGCAGTATTCGGCGTTGAGATCAACGAGCATCTCGTTCATCTTGCAGTTGTTCGTCAGCTTGCAAATAACCGTCAGGGAACTCAGAAAGCGAAAACTCGTTCTGAGGTAAGAGGCGGCGGAAGAAAACCGTGGAGACAGAAAGGAACAGGTCATGCAAGACAGGGTTCCATCCGTGCACCACAGTGGACAGGCGGCGGTGTTGTATTCGCTCCGGTTCCGAGAGATTATGAAGTAAAAATGAACAAGAAGGAAAGAAGAGCAGCTCTTAAATCCGCTCTGACATCCAAGGTTCAGGATAATAAACTTGTTGTTGTTGACAGCCTTGCACTTGCTGAGGTTAAGACAAAAGAGATGCAGAAGGTTCTTACAAACCTGAAAGCAGAGAAAGCTCTTGTAATCACAGCTGACAACGATCAGAACGTAGTTCTTTCCGCAAGAAACATCGCTGACGTGGAAACTGCAACACCGGCTACAATCAACACATACGATGTTATGAAACACAACACCGTAGTTGTTACAAAGGATGCCGTTGCATCTATCGAGGAGGTATACGCATAATGGCAAGTATTCAGTACTATGACGTAATCATCCGTCCGGTTATCACAGAGAAATCCATGGCAGACATGGGTGAGAAGAAATATACATTCCTTGTACATCCGGAAGCTAACAAGACTCAGATCAAAGAGGCTGTTGAGAAGATGTTCGAGGGAACAAAAGTTAAGAGCGTAAACACCATCAACAGTGATGGAAAGAAAAAACGCCGTGGAATGGTAGTTGGAAAAACTGCTAAGACTAAAAAAGCTATCGTAGCTCTTACAGAAGAGAGCAAAGATATCGAGATTTTTGAGGGACTTTAATTAACAGATAAGTCCGAATATGTGCACGAAAGCACGAGAACAAATTCGAAAGGAGAAACATCATGGGAATCAAAAGCTATAACCCATATACACCGTCAAGAAGACATATGACTGGTTCCGACTTCTCTGAGATTACAGCTGCAAAACCAGAGAAATCCCTCGTTACTTCCCTTAAGAAGAACGCTGGACGTAACAATCAGGGTAAGATCACTGTAAGACATCAGGGTGGCGGAAGCAGAAGAAAATACAGAATCATCGACTTCAAGAGAAGAAAAGATGGAATCCCTGCAACAGTTAAAACAATCGAGTACGATCCGAACAGAACAGCTAACATCGCTCTGATCTGCTACGCAGATGGCGAGAAAGCTTACATCCTCGCTCCAGAGGGACTTAAAGTAGGCCAGAAGGTTTACAATGGTCCGGAAGCTGAGGTTCGTGTTGGAAACTGCCTCCCACTGGAGCTTATCCCGGTTGGTACTATGGTTCACAACATTGAGCTTCATCCTGGAAAAGGCGGACAGATGGTTCGTTCTGCAGGAAACGGCGCACAGCTCATGGCTAAAGAAGGAAAGTACGCAACACTTCGTCTTCCTTCCGGTGAGATGAGAATGGTTCCGATCGTATGCCGCGCAACTGTTGGTGTAATCGGAAACGGAGATCACAACCTTATTAACATCGGTAAAGCCGGACGTAAACGTAACATGGGTATCAGACCTACAGTTCGTGGTTCCGTAATGAACCCGAATGACCATCCACATGGTGGTGGTGAAGGTAAGACCGGTATCGGACGCCCAGGTCCTTGCACACCGTGGGGCAAACCTGCTCTCGGCCTGAAGACCAGAAAGAAAAACAAACAGTCCAACAAGTACATCGTAAGAAGACGCGATGGAAAAGCATTATCGAAATAATAAGGAGGAGAAAGCATGTCTCGTTCACTGAAAAAAGGACCTTTTGCAGACCAGAGCTTACTTAAAAAAGTAGACGCTCTTAACGCTGCAAATGATAAATCCGTAATCAAAACTTGGTCTCGCCGTTCCACAATCTTCCCGTCTTTCGTAGGACACACAATCGCTGTTCATGACGGAAGAAAACATGTGCCGGTATATATCACAGAGGATATGGTAGGACACAAACTTGGTGAGTTCGTTGCAACAAGAACTTACAGAGGACACGGAAAAGACGAGAAGAAGTCCGGAGTACGCTAGTCATCAGATTTATAACTGCCCGCTGTCAATTTAAGACAGCTGGCAGATAACTTAGATATCGAATTTAAGAAAGGAGGCACTTTAAGATGGCAAAAGGACATAGAAGCCAGATAAAGAGAGCCAGAAATGAGAATAATAGAGAGACAAGGCCGTCTGCAAAGTTATCTTATGCAAGAATTTCTGTTCAGAAAGCCTGCTACGTATTAGATGCGATCCGTGGCAAAGATGTACAGACAGCACTTGGTATCCTGACATACAATCCGAGATACGCTTCCAGCGTGATCAAAAAACTGCTTGAGTCAGCAGTAGCAAACGCTGAGAACAACAACGGAATGAACGCAGACAACCTTTATGTTGCAGCATGCTATGCAGATAAGGGACCTACAATGAAGAGAATTCAGCCGAGAGCACAGGGTAGAGCTTACAGAATCGAGAAGAGAACTAGCCATATCACAGTTGTGCTTGATGAAAGGTAAGGAGGAAAAGCATGGGACAGAAAGTTAATCCGCATGGCCTTAGAGTCGGAGTTATCAAGGATTGGGATTCCAGATGGTATGCAGAAGACAAGTTTGCTGACTACCTGGTAGAAGACTACAACATCAGAACATTCCTTAAAAAGAAATTATACAGCGCAGGTGTTTCTAAAATCGAGATCGAGAGAGCATCTGACAGAGTTAAGATCATCATCTACACAGCAAAACCTGGTATCGTAATCGGTAAGGGCGGCGCAGAGATCGAGAAAGTTAAAGCTGAGCTTCAGAAATACACAGACAAGAAGCTTATCGTTGACATCAAAGAAGTTAAGAGACCGGACAAAGATGCACAGCTGGTTGCTGAGAACATTGCTCTTCAGCTTGAGAACCGTATTTCCTTCAGACGTGCTATGAAGTCCACAATGCAGAGAACAATGAAGGCTGGCGCTAAGGGAATCAAGACTTCCGTATCCGGACGTCTCGGCGGAGCTGATATGGCTCGTACAGAGTTCTACAGCGAGGGAACAATCCCGCTTCAGACACTTCGTGCAGATATCGACTATGGCTTTGCGGAAGCAGACACCACATACGGTAAAGTTGGTGTTAAGGCATGGATCTACAATGGTGAGATTCTTCCGACAAAAGGAACTAAGGAAGGGAGCGATAAATAATGTTAATGCCAAAAAGAGTAAAACGTCGTAAACAATTCCGTGGCTCCATGAGAGGAAAAGCCCTTAGAGGCAATGTTATCAACTATGGTGATTTCGGTCTTGTTGCTACTGAGCCATGTTGGATCAGATCTAATCAGATCGAGGCAGCCCGTGTTGCTATGACCCGTTACATCAAACGTGGCGGTAAAGTTTGGATTAAGATTTTCCCGGATAAACCGGTAACAGCTAAACCAGCTGAGACTCGAATGGGTTCCGGAAAAGGCGCTCTGGAGTACTGGGTAGCAGTAGTAAAACCAGGTCGTGTTATGTTTGAGATTGCAGGCGTGTCCGAAGAGGTTGCCCGTGAAGCATTACGTCTTGCAATGCACAAGTTACCATGTAAATGTAAAATCGTTTCTCGTGCAGACTTAGAAGGCGGTGATAACAGTGAAAATTAATAAGTTCGTGGAAGATTTAAAAGCAAAGTCAGTTGCAGAACTGAATGAAGAATTAGTAGCTGCTAAAAAAGAGCTTTTCAATCTGAGATTTCAGAATGCAACAAACCAGTTAGACAATACAGGACGAATCAAAGAGGTTCGTAAAAATATTGCCAGAATCCAGACAGTAATCACTGAGCAGGCAAACGCTTCCAAATAGGACAGGAGGACATAAATCGTGGAAAGAAATCTGAGAAAAACCCGCGTGGGTAAGGTTATCAGCGACAAAATGGATAAGACCATCGTAGTTGCAATTGAAGACCATGTAAAACATCCTCTTTACAAAAAAATCGTGAAGAGAACATATAAATTAAAAGCTCATGACGAGAACAATGAGTGCAACATCGGAGATACCGTTAAGGTAATGGAGACCAGACCGCTGTCCAAGGACAAGAGATGGAGACTGGTTGAGATCGTAGAGAAAGCTAAATAAGGAGGAAACCAGTATGATTCAGCAGGAAACTAGACTGAAAGTTGCCGACAACACTGGTGCAAAAGAAATCCTTTGTATTCGTGTTATGGGCGGCTCTACAAGAAGATATGCAAACATCGGTGACACAATCGTTGCTACGGTTAAAGATGCAACACCAGGCGGCGTTGTTAAAAAAGGTGACGTTGTTAAAGCTGTAGTTGTTAGAACTAAAAAAGGCGCTCGTCGTAAAGACGGATCTTACATCCGTTTCGATGAAAATGCTGCCGTAATTATCAAGGATGACTTAACTCCGAGAGGAACACGTATCTTTGGACCAGTTGCCAGAGAGCTTCGTGAGAAGAAATTCATGAAGATCGTTTCCTTAGCTCCGGAAGTATTATAGGAGGGTGCCGAATGTCAGCTATGAAAATTAAAAAAGGTGATACTGTAAAGGTAATCGCTGGAAAAGATAAAGGTAAGGACGGAAAGGTCCTTGCAGTTAACGTAAAAGACAACACAGTAGTTGTTGAGAACGTAAACATGGTTACAAAGCACGCTAAACCGTCCGCAGCTAATCAGAACGGTGGAATCGTGACAAAAGAAGCTCCGCTTCATATCTCCAACGTAATGCTCGTTGTAGACGGAAAAGCTACAAGAGTTGGATTCAAGATGGATGGAGACAAAAAAGTTCGTGTTGCCAAAGCAACAGGAAAGACAATCGATTAATTAAGAGAGGAGGCATATAAAGGTGAGTAGATTAAAAGATCTTTACAAGAACGAGATCATGGATGCCATGACCAAGAAATTCGGATACAAAAACGTAATGGAAGTGCCAAAACTCGAGAAAATCGTTGTTAACATGGGTGTTGGCGAGGCAAAAGAGAACGCTAAACTTCTTGACGCTGCAATCGCAGATATGGAACTTGTTACAGGACAGAAAGCAATCGCTACAAAAGCTAAAAAATCTGTCGCTAACTTCAAAATCAGAGAGGGTATGCCGATCGGATGTAAAGTTACTCTGAGAGGCGAGAAGATGTATGAGTTCGCTGATCGTCTTATCAACCTTGCTCTTCCACGCGTACGTGACTTCCGTGGTGTTAACCCGAACGCATTCGACGGCAGAGGAAACTATGCTCTTGGTATCAAAGAGCAGCTGATCTTCCCAGAGGTTGAGTACGATAAGGTTGATAAAGTAAGAGGAATGGACGTTATCTTCGTTACAACTGCTAAAACAGATGAAGAGGCACGCGAATTACTGACATTATTCAACATGCCATTTGCTAAATAGGAGGAAAAGATTCATGGCTAAGACAGCAATGAAAATTAAACAGCAGCGTAAAGCTAAATTCTCCACAAGAGAGTATACTCGCTGCAGAATCTGTGGCCGTCCACATGCATACCTGAGAAAATACGGAATTTGCAGAATCTGCTTCCGTGAGCTGGCATACAAAGGTCAGATCCCGGGTGTTAAGAAAGCTTCCTGGTAGGTCGAGGCGAAAGCAACTTTTTAATCATTTAAATAATATTCACACGACATGTAAAGTCTGAAGAAAGAGGAGGAAACTTACATGACAATGAGCGATCCGATCGCAGATATGCTTACAAGAATCCGTAACGCAAATACTGCAAAACATGACACTGTAGACGTACCGGCATCCAAGATGAAAATTGCTATCGCAAACATCCTTGTAGATGAGGGATACATCGCAAAATATGATCTGGTTGAGGATGGAGTTGTTAAAACTCTTCACATCACACTGAAATATGGTGAGGACAAAAACCAGAAGATCATCACAGGACTTAAGAGAATCTCCAAACCAGGTCTTCGTGTATACGCAGGCAAGGATGAGCTTCCGAAGGTTCTTGGTGGACTTGGTATCGCAATCCTTTCCACAAACAAAGGCGTTATCACTGACAAAGAGGCTCGTAAGCTTCAGGTTGGTGGCGAGGTACTTGCATTCGTTTGGTAGGCCAAAGCCGCTTAACGAAGCAGTCATATAGCTTTTAAACTGAAAACAGAGAGGGCATGGGCCCTCTCCGACAATCTAAGTAAGGAGGACAAATTTATGTCACGAATCGGAAGACTTCCGGTTGCAATTCCAGCTGGCGTTGAGGTTACAGTCGCAGATGGAAACGTTGTAACAGTAAAAGGACCTAAGGGAACACTTGAGAGAGCACTCCCGACAGAGTTAGAGATTAAAGTTGAAGACGGTCATGTAGTTGTAACAAGACCGAACGACTTAAAGAGAATCAAAGCCCTTCACGGCTTAACAAGAAGCCTTATCCACAACATGGTTGTTGGTGTAAGCGAAGGATACAAAAAAGAGCTTGAGGTTAACGGTGTTGGTTACAGAGCTGCTAAGCAGGGCAAGAAACTTGTACTTAACCTCGGATATTCTCACCCGGTAGAGATGGAAGATCCAGAAGGTCTTGAGTCCACAGTTGACGGAAACAAGATCATCGTATCTGGTATCAGCAAAGAAAAAGTTGGCCAGTACGCAGCTGAGATCAGAGACAAGAGAAGACCTGAGCCATACAAGGGCAAGGGAATCAAGTACGTTGACGAAGTTATCAGACGTAAAGTCGGTAAGACCGGTAAGAAATAATTAAGGAGAGTGAGAATATGATTAACAAAGCATCCAGAAGCGAAATTCGCGAAAAGAAGCATAGAAGATTACGTCATCATTTAAACGGAACTGCAACTACTCCTCGTCTGGCAGTATTTCGTTCCAACAAGCACATCTATGCACAGATTATTGATGACACAGTTGGTAAAACTTTAGTATCCGCTTCTACTCTCCAGAAGGACGTAAAAGCAGAGCTTGAGAACACTGATGATGTACAGGCTGCAGCAAAAGTTGGAACAGTGATCGGTAAAAAAGCTGTTGAGGCTGGTATCGAGAGCGTTGTTTTCGACAGAGGTGGATATATCTACCACGGAAAAGTTAAAGCACTGGCAGATGCAGCAAGAGAAGCTGGACTGAAATTCTAAGAGGAGGAAAAGAACACATGAAACGTAATCTTATTGATGCTAGTCAGTTAGAGTTAGAAGATAAAGTAGTATCAATCAAGCGTGTTACCAAGGTTGTTAAAGGTGGTCGTAACTTCCGTTTCACAGCTTTAGTTGTTGTAGGTGACGGCAATGGACACGTTGGTGCAGGTTTAGGAAAAGCAGCAGAAATTCCGGAGGCGATCCGCAAAGGTAAAGAGGACGCTATGAAGAAGCTTGTTACTGTTGCAAGAGACGAGAACAATTCCATTACACATGACTTCATCGGAAAATTCGGAAGCGCTGAGATGCTTCTGAAGAGAGCTCCGGAAGGTACTGGAGTTATCGCCGGTGGCCCGGCACGTGCCGTAATCGAGCTTGCAGGTATCAAAAACATCCGTACAAAATGTATGGGTTCCAGAAATAAACAGAACGTAGTTCTGGCAACAATCGCAGGCCTGAGCCAGTTAAAGACTCCGGAAGAGGTTGCAAAGCTCCGCGGAAAATCTGTAGATGAGATTCTGGGTTAAGGAGGATATGGAAATGGCAGATACAATCAAGGTTACACTGGTAAAATCTCCAATCGGTGCAGTACCGAAACACAAAAAAACTGTAAAAGCTATGGGTCTTACAAAGATGCATAAAACAGTTGAGATGCCAGACAACGCTGCAACCAGAGGAATGATTCAGCAGGTGCAGCACCTGGTAAAAGTAGAAGATTAAGGAGGTGCCAGAATGGAATTATCAAACTTAAGACCCGCAGAGGGTTCCAAGCATAGCGATAACTTCAGAAGAGGCCGTGGACATGGTTCAGGAAACGGCAAAACTGCTGGTAAAGGACATAAAGGACAGCTTGCTCGTTCCGGACATAAGAAACCGGGATTCGAGGGAGGTCAGATGCCTTTATACAGACGTCTTCCTAAGAGAGGTTTCACTAACAGAAACTCTAAAGAAATTATCGCAATCAATGTAGACGTTCTCAATCGTTTTGAGGATGGCGCAGAGGTTACAGTTGACAGCTTACTTGCAAGCGGTGCAATCTCCAAGATCGGTGATGGTGTTAAGATCCTTGGAAACGGCGAGCTTACAAAAAAACTTAATGTTAAAGTAAACGCTGTCAGCGAGACTGCAAAAACAAAAATTGAAGCTGCTGGTGGTACAGTAGAGGTGATCTAATGTTTGAGACTCTTAAGAGTGTTTTCAAAGTAAAGGAAATGAGAAGAAAGCTTCTCTATCTGATCTGGATGATATTCGTGATCAGAATCGGATCCCAGCTTCCTGTACCGGGAGTCGACAGTGACTTCTTTAAGCAGTGGTTTGAATCTAATACCGGTGACGCATTCAATTTCTTTGATGCGTTCACCGGCGGTTCCTTTACTCAGATGTCAATTTTCGCATTGAACATCACACCTTACATTACTTCTTCCATTATCATTCAGCTTCTTACCATTGCCATTCCGGCACTTGAAGAGATGCAGCGTGACGGAGAAGAAGGAAGAAAAAAGCTTACAGCAATCACACGTTATGTAACGGTTGGTCTTGCTCTGTTTGAGTCTGTTGCCATGGCAATCGGATTTGGACGTCAGGGTATGATCCCGAACATGAGCTTCCTTAAAGGAATCGTAGTTGTTGCAAGTTTAACAGCGGGTTCCGCAATGCTTATGTGGCTGGGCGAGCGTATTACAGAGAAGGGCATTGGAAATGGTATTTCCATCGTCCTGACTATCAATATCGTGTCCAGGATCCCGAGTGATATGTCCCTTCTTTATGAGAACTTCGTCAAGGGCAAAACAATTGCAAAAGGAATGCTTGCAGCCTGCATCATTGCTGTGATTATTCTGTTTGTTGTAGTGCTCGTACTTATCCTCAACGGAGCAGAGAGAAGAATTCCGGTTCAGTATTCCAGAAAGATGGTTGGACGTAAAATGATGGGCGGTCAGTCCACAAACATCCCGCTCAAGGTAAATACTGCCGGCGTTATCCCGGTTATTTTTGCTTCCTCTATCATGTCTTTCCCGTCGATCATTGCTCAGTTCGCTGGCAAAGGAAACGGAACGGGCATTGGAAGTGAGATCTTAAGAGGACTTTCCTCCAATAACTGGTGTAATCCAAGTCAGATCCAGTACAGCTGGGGTCTGATCGTGTATGTGGTACTTTGCGTATTCTTCGCATACTTCTATACATCAATTACCTTTAATCCGTTGGAAGTAGCCGATAATATCAAAAAGCAGGGCGGTTTTATCCCAGGCATCCGTCCGGGAAAACCGACTTCAGATTATTTGACTAAAATCCTGAATTATATTATATTTATAGGTGCAGTAGGTCTTGTTATCGTGGCCGTTATACCGTTCTTCTTCAACGGTGTGTTCGGTGCGGATGTTTCCTTCGGCGGTACATCTATCATCATCATCGTAGGTGTTATCCTGGAGACCGTTAAGCAGGTGGAATCTCAGCTGCTTGTACGTAATTACAAAGGCTTCCTGAACTAATTGAAAATGAAGGTTGCGGTGCGAAAGTGTCGCAGCCTTGATTTGTAAACAGGACTGTCTGAAAATCAGGCAGAAAACAGGAAAATGGAGGGTATGCTATGAGAATTATTATGTTGGGTGCACCGGGGGCAGGTAAAGGTACTCAGGCTAAGAAAATTGCGGCGAAATATGGGATTCCGCACATCTCCACAGGAGATATTTTCCGTGCTAACATCAAAAACGGTACCGAGCTTGGAAACAAAGCAAAAACTTACATGGATCAGGGACTTCTTGTTCCGGATGAACTGACCTGCGACCTTGTTGTTGACAGAATCCAGCAGGATGACGCAAGGGAAGGGTATGTTCTGGATGGTTTCCCGAGAACAATTCCGCAGGCAGAATGTCTGACAGAGGCTCTGAACAAACTTGGAAGCAAAATTGACTATGCGATCGATGTGGATGTGCCGGATGATAACATCGTGAAACGTATGGGCGGACGCCGTGCATGTGTGAAATGCGGTGCAACTTATCACGTTGTATTTGCAGCACCGAAGACAGAGGGGGTCTGCGATACCTGTGGTGACAAGCTTGTACTCCGTGATGATGACAAGCCGGAAACAGTTCAGAAGCGTCTGAATGTTTATCATGAGCAGACACAGCCATTGATTGACTATTACACCACACAGGGTGTTTTGAAGACGGTAGACGGAACCAGGGATCTGAATGAGGTATTCCAGGAGATCGTTGACATCTTAGGAGAATAAGAATGTCCGTAACAATTAAGACACAGCATGAAATCGAACTTATGAGAGAAGCAGGCCATCTTCTTGAGAAGGTGCATGACGGTTTGATCCCTTACATCAAACCGGGTGTCAGCACCAAAGAGATTGATAAGATCGGAGAAGAAATGATCCGGTCTATGGGCTGTATTCCGAACTTTCTGAACTACGGAGGTTTTCCGGCTTCTTTCTGCATCAGCCTGAATGATGAGGTTGTGCATGGAATTCCATCCGAGGAGAAGATCATCCAGGACGGGGATCTGGTTAAGATCGACGCCGGCCTGATTTATAAGGGCTACCATTCTGACGCAGCACGTACCTATGCGGTAGGTGAAGTATCCAAAGAAGCACAGCAGCTCATTAAGGTTACAAGAGAGTGCTTTTTTGAAGGACTGAAAATGGCAAAAGCCGGAAATCATTTAAATGATATTTCCAAAGCCATCGGAGCCCACGCAGCGAAATACCGTTATGGTATTGTACGTGACCTTGTAGGACATGGAATCGGAACTCATCTTCATGAGGATCCGCAGATTCCAAACTTCCCGCAGAAGCGCAGGGGCATCAAGCTCCTTCCGGGAATGACCCTGGCCGTCGAGCCCATGATCAACCTTGGTCGTGCGGACGTGGCATGGCTGGACGATGAGTGGACAGTGGTAACCATGGATGGTTCACTTTCCGCCCATTATGAAAATACGATCCTCATCACCGATGGGGAACCAGAGATTCTGACGCTTACGAATCTGTAAGTAGCAATTGTTGTCATGACATAGGAGGTAAAAAATGTCAAAAGCAGATGTGATCGAAGTAGAAGGCACTGTTCTGGAGAAACTGCCTAATGCGATGTTTAAAGTGGAACTGGAAAACAAACATGTGGTACTTGCACATATCAGTGGCAAGCTCCGTATGAATTTTATCCGTATTCTCCCGGGAGATAAAGTAACGATCGAACTTTCTCCGTATGATCTTTCCAAAGGAAGAATCATCTGGAGAGATAAATAAGAAATATTGTAAAAGATGACCTGGTGGCGTCAAGCTGCCGGGTCTTTTTTTGCCTTTTCTGCAGAAAAGAATCTGAAGTGGAATTTATCACTCACATTTTTTTACGTTTCTCAGGCAGCGATACGGCTGCATCTTGGTCTGACTACGAAGTGGAGAAACCGGATACACTCTAAGAATGCAGAATAATTGAAAATCAGTGTAAAACTTAAACTTGTTGACAAACTGTGAAGTGAGTGTATTCGGGATATGCAGCAAATCGAAAATCCTGGCTTTACGAATATTATAAGATAAAACATAAAAATCCCTCGGAAATGATTAAAAAATCATTTTTCGGGGGATTTATTTATGCAGATAATTTTTTATTTTACTTATGTTATCACCTTATCATCCGATCCCGCCCAGCACAACACCAAGGATCAGCACCAGAAAGCACACCGGAATATAAAGATATTTACACACCGGGTAAAAATATTTCGTGAATGGTTTCTCGCGGCCTTTGTTGACCTGGCTTTCCACATAGCTCCGGCCGAAGATCCAGAAGAACATGATCCCTGCAAGTCCTGCGCCGAGAGGACAGATATAGATGGAAAGCACATCCATCCAGTCAGAAACAATGCCCTGGATAAGAAGCGAAACCACAACGCCGATCACTGAGATCACCATGCAGGAAGGAATCCGGCCAAGACCTGTTTTTTCCTGAACTGTGGCAATAGGAGCTTCATAAAGGTTCATAAGCGAGGTCATGCCTGCAAGGAACACAGCTACGAAAAAGATGATGGCAATGATCCGTCCGCCAGGCATGGTTTTGATCAGGTGCGGCAGGTAGATGAACAGAAGTCCGGGACCGCCCTGGTCAAGCTTGGCACCTGTGGTAGCCATGGCCGGAATGATAACAAGTGCTGCCAGCATAGCAGCCAGAGTATCAAAAAGTGCTACCCTTGCAGCAGATGCAGGGATATATTCGCTGTCCGGAAGATAAGATCCGTAGATTAGTGTACCGTTGCCTGCAACAGACAGGGAGAAAAATGCCTGTCCAAGTGCGAAGATCCAGGTGGAAGGCTTTGCCAGAACTTCCGGCTCCACGCGGAAGATATAGCGGTATCCGGCAGCAGCTCCCGGCTGAAAGGCAACATAGATGCCAAGGATCACAAACAGTATAAAGAAGATAGGCATCATCACTTTATTGGCCTTTTCGATGCCGCTTCCAACGCCGTACATCAGGATAAACATGCAGATCACAAGAGCAGCCAGCTGCCAGAGATTATTTCCCCAGGCAGAAGCCATGCCTCCGAATTTGGCGCCAAAGGACTCAATATCTGCCGGTGCCAGGGTGGAGCCTGTAAAGGCTCCGAGCATATATCGGAAGATCCATCCCATAACAACGGTATAACCGATAGCCATGGCCAGTGCACCGATCACCGGTATCCAGCCCAGTGTTTCACCCAGCCTTCGCCTGCCTCTGGTTTCACAGGCCATGCCGAAGGCGTCAATGGGCCCGGAACGTGTCCCGCGGCCAAAGCTCATCTCACCGATCACCCCGGTAAAGCCGATCAGTGCCACAAAAATAAAATACGGGATCAGGAACGATCCCCCGCCATACAGGGAAACTCTGGTGGGAAACATCCAGATATTTCCCATTCCAACCGCAGACCCGATGCAGGCCAGAATGAACCCCCAGCGGCTGTTAAAAGATTCTCGTTTTTTCATAAAAATAAAATTTCCTCTCTCCGTTGATCGTTTCAGTATAACATAATTTTGGAAAATAGGAAACTGCAGCATCTATACAGATCCAGGTATCTATACAGATCTAGGCGGATATTTGTGAGCCACATTTGTCACCTGCTCATAACCGTATAGCTGCGAAGCAGTTATGAGCCGGGCTCATCGGCGCAGGGCATTATCATAAAATCGAAAATGATCCGGTCTGTGCCGTGACTGGGTATATTCAAACATCACACCGTCACTGTTATAAGTCTGGCTGGACACCACAGCCACGCAGTTATAATCCTTTACATTCAGATGAAGATATTTTTCATCAATTTCTGTAACCTTTTCCACAGTCATGATACGTTTGCTGTTGACAATGGTCATATGAAGCACCTGTTCCAGATATTCATAGATAGAATGACTGGCAATCTCGGCAGTAAGGCCGGGAACGGATTCCTTCAGAAAATAATTATGGTTGATGATCAGCGGGATATCTTCAAGATAATGGATACGCTGAATATAATATACTTCTGCACCAGCGGGAAATCCTGTGTAAGCTGACTGATTTTTGCTGATACAAAGCTCTGTAAAAAGAGCCACCTCCGTATGGGCATTCTGACCGTTCCTTGCAGCAGATTCCTTGAAGGTTTCGATCTCTCCGATGGTGAAAGCAGTCTTCTCGTTTGGACGGTAGATATTGCGGACACCTTTTCCCTGCATGGTCTGTACATAGCCGTCACTGACAAGAAGACTGACCGCACGTCGCAGGGTATTGCGGGAGCAGCCGTAAGTCTGGATCAGAGTGTTTTCGGAAGGCAGAAGCTCCTGATAGGCAAAGGTGTTGTCCTCTATTTTCATTTTCAGATCTTTATAGATATCTTCGTAAATACTTTTGGGCATTTCAATTCTCCATTCATGTTCGGTCAAAAATATATAGCAGGATTTATGATTTCTGAAATAATTATAAAAGATTTTCCCGGTAAGCGCAATGTAAATACCGTGGAATGTTTAAACAAGTTACAGAGTATATTGATATGTTATGAGGATAGTATGAGAAATATAGATGAAATCAATTTGTGGCCATTCAAAATCATGATACTGGATTTCGAACGCATATAAGCTGTAAGCGCCAGAGGGGCTTACGCGTAAACAAAAAAGGAAATGTGACAGTGTAAAAACAGATCACATTTCCTCTTATTTTATCAAAGCTAAAATAAAGTCAGGCCTCTTTTTTCTTATAGGAAAGATTCCTGAAGCTGCTGCCGTCAGAAGCTGTGCTTCGGGTAACTGCCGGTGTATCGGCTACGGTATTCCGGTCTGCACTGATCAGCCATACAGCATAGAAGGCAGGAACCAGACAGAGCCATACGCCTGAGAGACCGCAGGTCATATACAGGATCAGAGACAAAGCTGCACCTGTATGAAAAGAAAGCAGCGTCATTCCGTAGAATTTTGCTTTATCGCACTGTGCGCTGTCCTTTTTCATAAGGAACTGAGTGACAGCTGTGGTGAACTGGCGAAGGTTGTTGGTGGAAAAGATCGTGGAGCTGTTATATCCGCCGGGAGCCTTGAAGGTACACCACTGGAAAGGCATTGCAAAGAACACGGGGTAAAGAGCCACAACCGGAGACATTCCGGAAGGAAAGAATCCCAGGAGCAGGATCGAAAAGATATCGATCACGATACTGATAAAACGAAGATCTGCGGAAAAATGCTCTGGGATCCAGACCGTAAGGATAACAGCAGCCATATATATGAGAAGCGCACCCACACGCAGAAGCATATCCGAAAAATTCCTGCCTATGAGATCCCGCACAACACCAAGAAGATTGGCTGTCTGGGCATTGCCGAAAAGATCAGCTCTTGACACAATGGCATAAAGCCCCAGGTATCCACCGATAAAAGATAAGGTGTAATGTATCAGAAAACGATATTTCATTTCCGTATGCATATGTAAAGATTCCTTTCATTAAAATAGGCAGATTCCATATGTCTGCCGGACTTTGCCACCCATTATAATACAGCCTGTAAAAAAAATCAAAAATTTTTTTAATTTTTTCTTGCATTTCAGGAAAACAGGTGTTAGTATATATTTCAAGCGCGCAAATACTGTGTATGAGTGCGCCTGTGAAACTGCAGATATGAGACTAATTTACGGAAGGAGGATTTCCAGTGAAAGTAAGATCATCTGTAAAGCCGATCTGCGAGAAGTGCAAGGTCATTAAGAGAAAGGGATCCATCAGAATCATCTGTGAGAACCCGAAGCACAAACAGCGTCAGGGTTGATTTCCATATCGGGACTTCTTTGGAATGTTTGTGAAACGTGCGGCTGCAGTATGAAACACCCGGCAGGGTTGTTCTACTGAACAGATAATAAGCATGTATTGCCTAATACCGAGAGGCAACAGCGGTTAAGATCCGCAATTTCGGAAAGGCTGTGATTCGCCAATTACAGCTGGGTGTTTTACCGAGGCACCCCAATTAGGAAACTAGAAAAGAAAGAGGCAGGTCGATATGTCCCATTTCACCTTGCGAGAGCAAGTGACATACGATATGCGGAACTTTCAGAAACAGAAAATGGAGGAAACAGTACATGGCTCGTATAGCTGGTGTAGACTTACCAAGAGAGAAACGTATTGAAATCGGTCTTACCTACATTTATGGAATTGGTAGACCAAGCGCAGACAAAATTCTTGCTAAAGCAGAGGTTAATCCTGACACACGTGTCAGAGATCTGACTGATGACGAGGTTAAGAGACTGAGTGCTGTTATTGATGAGACAATGACAGTAGAAGGTGATCTGAGAAGGGAAATCGCCCTTAACATCAAGAGACTGCAGGAGATTGGATGCTACAGAGGTATCCGTCATCGTAAAGGACTCCCGGTTCGTGGTCAGAAGACTAAGACAAATGCGAGAACTCGCAAGGGACCGAAGAGAACTGTTGCAAACAAGAAGAAATAATTTATAGATATAACTAATTAATTTCAATAAAAGGAAAGTGTAGGTTAGTTTTAAAATGGCAAAAGTTACAAAGAAAACGACAAAACGTCGTGTCAAGAAAAACGTTGAACACGGACAGGCACACATTCAGTCTTCCTTCAACAATACAATCGTCACACTGACAGATAACGAGGGAAACGCTCTTTCATGGGCAAGTGCCGGTGGTCTTGGATTTAAAGGTTCAAGGAAATCTACCCCTTATGCAGCACAGATGGCAGCAGAGACTGCAACAAAGGCTGCTTTAATTCATGGATTAAAAACAGTAGACGTTATGGTAAAAGGCCCGGGCTCAGGCCGTGAAGCTGCAATCCGTGCGCTTCAGGCATGCGGACTTGAAGTAACCAGCATTCGTGACGTAACTCCGGTTCCTCACAACGGATGCCGTCCACCAAAACGCAGAAGAGTCTAATTAGGAGGTAGTTGAAATGGCAGTAAATAGAGTACCTGTTCTGAAAAGATGCAGATCCCTTGGCCTGGATCCGATTTACTTAGGAATTGATAAGAAGTCCACAAGACAGTTAAAACGTGCAAACCGCAAGGTGTCTGAGTATGGTCTTCAGTTAAAAGAGAAACAGAAAGCAAAATTTATCTACGGAGTTCTTGAGAAACCTTTCCGTAACTACTACAAGAAAGCCGACAGAATGCAGGGCCAGACAGGTGAGAACCTTATGGTTATGCTTGAGAGCAGACTTGACAACATCGTTTTCCGTATGGGATTTGCCAGAACAAGAAGAGAGGCTCGTCAGATCGTAGATCACAAGCACGTACTTGTTAACGGAAAATGTGTAAACATTCCGTCCTACCTGTGCAAAGCAGGAGACACAATTGAGATCAGAGAGAAGAGCAAAGGCTCTGAGAGATATAAAGGAATTCTTGAGATCACTGGCGGAAGACTTGTTCCGGAGTGGATCGACGTTGATCAGGAGAACCTGAAGGGTGTAGTTAAAGAGCTTCCTACAAGAGAGCAGATCGATGTTCCTGTAAACGAGATGCTTATCGTCGAGCTGTATTCTAAATAATTAGTAACTGTTTACTGTGTCTACAGTTATAAAAATTGGTAATACCCTCGAATGTTGATTAACCCAGAAGGAGGGAACCTTATAGTGTTTGATTTCAATAAACCAAAAATCGAAATAACCGAAATATCCGAAGATAAGAAGTTTGGAAGATTCGTTGTAGAGCCTCTGGAAAGAGGTTATGGTACTACCCTTGGCAATTCTTTAAGAAGAATTATGCTGTCCTCCCTTCCGGGAGCTGCAGTAAGCCAGGTGAAGATCGATGGTGTACTTCATGAATTCAGCTCCATTCCGGGCGTGAAGGAAGATGTGACCGAAATCATCATGAATCTGAAATCTCTTGCCATTAAGAATCACAGCAGTGACAATGAGCCGAAGACCGCATACATTGAGTGTGAGGGCAAAGGTGTTGTTACAGCAGCTGATATCCAGGCAGATCAGGATATTGAGATCATGAACCCGGATCAGGTGATCGCAACCCTGAACGGTGGAAAAGACTGCAGACTGGCCATGGAGCTTACCATTACCAAGGGACGTGGCTATATCAGTGCAGACAAAGGCAAAACCGATGACATGCCGATCGGTATGATCGCAGTGGATGCGATCTACACACCGGTAGACAGAGTCAACATGATCGTAGAGAATACACGAGTTGGTCAGGTAACTGACTTCGACAAGCTTACACTGGATGTATATACCAATGGAACACTTGATCCGGATGAGGCAGTCAGCCTTGCAGCAAAGGTTCTCAGCGAGCATTTAAACCTGTTCATTGATCTTTCCGAGAATGCTAAGACCGCAGAGGTTATGATCGAGAAAGAAGACAATGAGAAGGAAAAGGTTCTGGAGATGAGCATTGATGAGCTTGAGCTCTCTGTTCGTTCCTACAACTGCCTTAAGAGAGCCGGTATCAATACGGTTGAAGAATTATGCAACAAGACTTCTGACGATATGATGAAGGTTCGTAATCTGGGCCGCAAATCCTTAGAGGAAGTACTTGCAAAACTCAAAGAGCTGGGACTTCAGCTCCAGCCTACAGAGGAATAATCCGGAAACAGAGTAATGAGTGGGGTGTCAGCAGCAGGACAGTAAGACCGAACAAGCATGTCCTGGTGTCCCACAGATGGAGGATAATAAAATGGCAAAATATAGAAAATTAAGCAGAACATCTAACCAGAGAAAAGCACTTCTCAGAAATCAGGTTACAAACCTTCTTCATCACGGAAAGATCGTGACAACAGAAGCTAAGGCTAAAGAGATCCGTAAGATCGCTGAGGGACTTATCGCTATGGCTGTACGTGAGAAAGACAATTTCGAGACAGTTACAGTAACAGCTAAGGTTGCTCGTAAAGATGCTGACGGAAAACGTGTAAAAGAAGTCGTAGACGGCAAAAAGAAAACAGTTTACGATGAAGTTCAGAAAGAGATCAAGAAAGATGCTCCTTCCAGACTTCATGCACGTCGTGAGATGATGAAAGTTTTCTATCCTGTAACAGAGGTTCCTGCTAAGGGCGCTGGCAGAAAGAAAAATACAAAAGAAGTTGACATGGTTGACAAGATGTTCAGCGAGATTGCTCCGAAATACGCAGATCGTAACGGTGGTTACACAAGAATCGTTAAGATCGGACAGCGTAAAGGCGATGCAGCAATGGAAGTTCTTATCGAGCTTGTATAATTTACTTCTGACCGATTTAAAGGACATTTGCAGAAATGCAGATGTCCTTTTTTAATATTCCAAAAACTCGAAAAAATGCATAAATGGTGGGTTTTCGACCATAAATTACATTAAGATATCATAATTTGAATAACAAATCATGGTATAATATATAGAACAAAAAGTAACAATGATGGAGTAAAAGGGGATACATAAATATGACGATGATGACCATTGCCATTTGTGATGATATGCAGACGGATGCGAGAAAACTTCACAAACAGCTTGAGCGGATCGTTCCAGGGTCAGAAATTCGGATATTTAAAAGCGGCGAGCTTTTATTGGAAGAATTGGAAAAGAAAAGGAAACCTGAGGTAAGCTGAAAGACTTCGAAAAACAGCTTGACGACGGTACATTTTTGCGGTGTCATCAGAGCTTTATAGTAAATATGGAACGGGTCACAGGAGCTGAAAATGACAGCTTCCATATCGGAGAGCATGTAATACCGATCTCCCGATCCTATAATCGGAATGCACACGAGAAATATGATGAATATCTGAGGCTTCAGCAGGAATATGACGAGGAAGAAGAGGATTAACTTGATTATTATCCTTTTTTAGCGTACAATCGGTAATGTATGAAATACGACTACACGTATGCGAAAGGATGATAAACATGGTCGGTGGGACTTTTGGTATTACCGGACAGAAACAATATAGGAATGATTTGGGACAGGTTCCCGGATATGATAAATTTGCAGAAGATAAAAAGGAAAGCAGCGAGGAAATGTTTTCCTTTACGTCTTGTGCATTTTTTTGTTGCCTGAGATGATGCGACGTTTTATACTGACATTGGAAATACTGTTTGTATCACTTTTTCTTCTGGGAGGAAGTTTTCCGGAAACAGAAACTGCCCGGAATACATCAGGAGGATTTAGCTGGAAGGACTACAGGACCATTGCACATGCTCTGGGAGGTATGGACGGAAAGGATTACCTGAATTCCAGAGAGGGATTTCTGTTCATGTATGAACAGGGAGTTCGTCTTTTTGAATTGGATCTTTCCAGGACATCCGATGGAGTATGGGTCTGCAGGCATAACTGGAACGATCCCATGGGACAGTGGGATGGCAACGGAAAAAAAGTCCTTACAGAAAAGGAATTCAGACAAAGTAAAATATATGGGAAATACACCCCCATGACACTGGAGGATTTTTTCCTTCTTCTGAAAGATTATCCGGATGCATATGTGCTGATCGATTCCAAACAGTATTCTCTTCGCAATTATCAGAGAACACTGGAGGATTACAGTGATTATGTGGAAATTGCCAGGAATGCAGGTGCCGGTGAGACGCTGGATCGGATCATTCCGGAAATCTACAATGAAGCAATGTTTCCCGGAACGGCCATGCTCTATTCTTTTCCTTCCTATGTATATTCACTGTGGCAGGAGTATTCTGTGGAAGAGCTGGAGTATATTGCATCCTTCTGTAAAGAAAAGGAAATTCCGGCAGCAACAGTATACTGGGAGTATTGGTCAGAAGAAACGGAGAAGATCTTTGAAAAAAACGGGATCAGTCTGTATGTTTATACGGTTAATGACCGTGACCAGGCCAGAAGATACATTTCGCAGGGAGCAGAAGGAATCTGTACCGATTTCCTGACAGCGGAAGATCTGTGGTAAGAGAAATAAAAACAAAGGAATCAGAAGATTATGAAAATAAGAACAACCATTGCTGTGATGGCAGCAAAGATCACAGGACATGTCTGTAAGCTTATGGGCCGGCAGGGTGTGACCTGGGCCGGTAAGGTCGCGATGAAGATCTGTCCGGATATCCTGGAAGAGCTTTCTTCTCAGGTAAGAGAAAAAATATTTGTAGTATGCGGAACAAACGGAAAGACCACAACCAATAACATGCTGTGCGCAGGCCTTGAGGCAGAGGGAAAAAAGGTCATCTGCAATCATACCGGTTCAAACATGCTCAACGGAGTTGTGGCAGCCTTTGTATTGGGGGCAAAATTCAGCGGAAAACTGGATGCGGATTATGCCTGTATCGAGGTGGATGAGGCATCCACAAGACATGTGTTCACAAGGATCAGACCGGATTATATGGTTATGACCAATCTGTTCCGTGATCAGCTGGACCGTTATGGCGAGATCGATATCACTATGAACATCCTGGAAGAAATGATGAAAAAGGTTCCGGATATGAAGGTCATTGTCAATGGTGATGATGCACTGTCTGCATATCTTGCCATGGACTGCGGAAATCCTTTTGTAACCTACGGGATCAGCAAACCGGTGATCGAGAACAAAACAAACGAGATCCGTGAGGGCCGGTTCTGTAAGTGCTGTGGAGAAAGGCTGATCTACAGCTTCTATCATTACAGTCAGCTGGGAGACTACAGATGTCCGAAATGCGGCTTTAAACGTCCGGAGATCGACTTTGATGCCACAGATGTGAAGGTGGATGATCAGATTGCCTTTACAGTGGAGGATAAACGGATCGTGGCCAATTATAAGGGATTCTATAATGTGTATAATATTCTGGCTGCCTATGCGGGAATTCGTACCGCAGGCTTTAAGGCGGAGCATTTTAATGAGATGCTCCGGAAGTTTAATCCGGAAAACGGACGCAATGAACAGTTTCGGATCAAGGGCACCAGTGTTGTTCTGAATCTTGCCAAGAATCCGGCCGGTTTTAACCAGAACATTTCAGCTGTGATGCAGGACGGATCACCAAAGGATATCATCATTGTGATCAATGATAATGCACAGGATGGAAAAGATATCTCCTGGCTCTGGGATGTGGATTTTGATCTTTTCGGAGGGGACAATATCAATTCCATCACAGTCAGTGGTATCCGGTGTCAGGATATGCGCCTCCGTCTGAAATATGTGGATATCCCGTCCATGCTGGAAAATGATGTGGAGACAGCCATCCGCAAACGAATCGGGGATGGATGCGGCAATCTTTATGTACTTGTAAATTATACGGCGCTGTTTGGCACCAGAAATATCCTGAAGAAACTGGAGGGTGAGAAATGAAGATAACGATAGGGCATTTATATCCGGATCTTCTGAACCTTTACGGTGACAGAGGAAATATCCAGTGTCTGATGAAGCGCTGTCTCTGGAGAGGAATCGAGGCAGAAACCATAGCTTATGAACTGGATGACAGAATCGATTTTTCCAAACTGGATATCGTACTTCTTGGCGGTGGCTCCGACAGAGAACAGATGCTGGTATGTGAAAAGCTGAAGGAAATCCAGAAGGATTTCAAGGCGTATGTGGAAGACAATGGAGTTGTGATCGCAATCTGTGGAGGGTATCAGCTCCTTGGAAATTATTATAAGACGGATCAGGGAATGATCGAGGGTCTGAAGCTTGTAGATATGAGCACTGAGCAGGGAAAAGGCCGCCTTATTGGAAACATTGTGATGCAGAGCGATCTTTTTGATATGCCCATCGTAGGTTTTGAAAATCATGGAGGGCGTACCACCATCGGAAACAACAGATCCCTGGGAAAGGTTCTGTCAGGATACGGAAATGACGGACAATCCGGTGAGGAAGGGGTTGTATACAAAAATGTGATCGGTACGTATCTTCACGGACCGCTTCTTCCCAAGAACCCGCAGCTTGCAGATCTTCTGATCAGCCGTGCACTGGAAAAGAAATACGGTAAAAAGATCGAACTTGAGAAACTGGACGACAGCGAGGAACAGGAGGCAAACTCCTATATTTTCCATCGCTTTGTAAAAAACGAAGGATAAGAGGGCAGTATGGCAAAATCAAACAATCAGAAGGCGAAGATCCTGTACCTTGAAAAAATGCTGCGGGAAACAGGGGAGCATCGGGTAATATCTATGCAGAAGATCCTTGAGAATCTTGAGAAACAGGGAATCCGTGCAGAGCGAAAGAGCATTTATGATGATGTGGAGGTATTACGTTCTTTTGGAATGGATATCCGTTATACAAGAGAACGGCCGGGTGGGTATTATCTTGCCGGTGAGAGTGCCGGAGAGGAACAGCCGTCTGAAGAACCCGGGCTGACTGCGGAAGCTAAGGAGATTCATGAAACTAAAGATATTCATGAGACCTCTGTGGCAGGTTACCGGAAGCTTCTTGAGGCTTCAGCCGGAACCATAAAAAAAGAAATAAAACTTCTCTGTACTGGAGCTGTACAGGCGGAGGTGCGTGACTTTTTCGGCACAGATGCAGAATATAAGATGAAAGATAGCGGAGATCTGACGGTAACTGCAGAGCTTCCGGAAAATGGAAAATTCTACGGCTGGCTGACCGGGATGGGCGGCAGTGTACGTATCCTGAAACCCAAGAAATCTGCAGCCGCCTACAGAGACTATCTGAAATCACTGGCAAAGGACTATAAAGGCTTATAGGAGAGATTTGATCATGAAGAAAAAAACAGCAATCCTGCTTGTGGGAGCTTTTGTCTTTACAGCAGCCTTTTCCGGCTGTGGAAAAAACAAAGAGGCGACAGAGGCAGCCAATGAAAGTGTGGAGTCTGAAGACCCGGAAGGAAAAGCCAAAAACAGCAATGATGCAGAGGAAGAAGAAAAAGAAGAAGCAAAAGAAACTGCGGCAGCAGATAAGAAAGTAGGTGTGTTTCTGCCTTCATCAGCAGATGATCCCCGTTGGTCTGCTGATGGAGAAACTCTTCAGAATACACTGGAAGATGATGGATATGATGCAGAGATATTTTGGGCAGATGAAGACAGTGATACGCAGGTATCACAGATCCAGTCCATTCTGGACGATGAAGAGCTTTCTGCACTTGTCATCGCACCTTCAGATGCTTACAGCCTGAACGATGTGCTGGAGCAGGTGTATGAGAAATCTATCCCTGTGATTTCTTACGATCAGCTGATCATGGATACAGATAAGGTCAACTATTATGTTACCTTTAATACAAGAAAAGCCGGAAAAATGGTGGGAGATTCCATCATAAAAAAAATGGATCTGGAGAAAGCCCGGGAAGAAAAGAAAACTCTGACCATTGAGTTCCTTATGGGCTCTCCGGATGATCGTGACGCACTGTTCTTTTATAATGGCGTGATGGAGAAGCTTCAGGAATATTTCGACGACGGAACACTGGTATGTACTTCAGGAAAGCTGACCTTTGATGATACTGCAGTGATGCGTTCCGGAAGAAATACCGCAAAGAATGATATGGCGGAGATCCTTTCTCAGAGTTATACAGAGGGTGCGCCGGATATTATCTGCACAGGTGCCGACGACCTTGCACTTGGGGCTGTGGATGCCCTGGAGGATGCAGGACATGTGTCTGGAGAGGATGGTTGGCCTATGATCACAGGAGGCGGCTGTGAGGCAGAAGCAGTGACCGCTGCGATCCAGGGAAAGATTGAGGATGATCTGCTGTTTGATAACCGTGTACTGGCACATGACTGTGTGACGATGGTGGATGCTCTTCTGAAAGGGGAGAAGCCGGAGATCTCCGATTATGAGCAGTATGACAACGGGACCAAGATCGTGGGAACTGTGACCAGTGATATCCAGCTGATCGATGCAGATAATTATCAGATGCTTGTGGATGACGGATATTATGAAGAAAAAGAGATCATGCCGGAGGCAACTGCCACACCAACGCCGACAGTGACATCGGAAGCTACGGTGACGGAAGAACCGGATATAGATGAAAATACACCGGAAGCTGCATCGGCTTCATCGGAAAAGGAAGAAACGGAAATTTCCGGAACACCGACACCGGAGGAAACAGTAACTCCGACACCTTCAGAGAAAGCGGAAAAGGGTGCAGATGCATAGATCAGAAATGATATCATGATCTGGCTGTGATAAAAATAAAAATACTCCCGGAAACAATGTATATAAGTTTCCAGGAGTATTTTTTATGATAAATCTTATTCACGGAAAGTAAGTTTGCCATCAGCAATGGAATCAATGATAGCAAGGGATTCCAGATGGATACCCATGTCACGGATGGTCTGTCCGCCGGACTGGAAGCCTTTTTCGATAACGATTCCGGCTCCTTCAAGAGTTGCGCCGGATTTCTTAACGATGTCGATCAGACCGAGAAGTGCACAGCCATTGGCAAGAAAATCATCGATCAGGAGTACGTGATCTTCCGGTCCGAGAAATTTCTTGGAAAGGATCACATCGTAAACTTTCTTGTGGGTGAAAGACTCTACCTTGGTGGTGTACATCTCGCCGTCAAGGTTCACACTCTGTGCTTTCTTGGCAAATACAACCGGTACATGGAAATACTGTGCCGCAATACAGGCAATACCGATACCGGAAGCCTCGATGGTAAGGATCTTGGTGATTGGACAGTGGTCAAAACGTTTCTTGAATTCTTTGCCGACCTCGTTGATCAGGTCAATATCCATCTGATGATTCAGGAAGCTGTCCACTTTTAAAATATTTCCTTCTTTTACTACGCCGTCTGTCAGAATTCTGTCTTTTAAAAGCTGCATGAAATTTATCTCCTTTGATTTATCACATTAATATATGTTTACTGCCCACGGACAGAGCAGTAATATTTTTAATATGTATCATACGACAATATTTGCGTGAGTGCAATTATTTTTGACAAAAAAACATAAAATTATTATAATGGATAGGATGACTAAGAAAGGAACAGGCACAGATGAAAGAGTACGAAGTAATCTGGGAAATTTTTAACAAATGTCCGAGAAATCAGATGCGTGATGTATTTGTGGAAGAAGTGGAGATTGCAGATCCGGAAGCGTATGTGAAACAGAAATTTCAGGGGAAGGATGTCTCCTACGAGAAGACAGTAATGGAAGACGGAACCATCATTTTTGACATTCAGACATCTATGATCCGGCAGCGCTGTTCTTTCACGGAGATCTGAAGGAGGAAATACACATGAAAGAAACACATGTGCACGTTCTCGAGGATGGAACCGTTCTTGAACATACCCACGGGGAACAGGAACATGTGCATACTCACGATGGCACACATCCTCATCATCACAGCCACGCACAGACCAAGGCCGTACTCAACAGACTTTCCAGGGCCATCGGGCATATGGAATCCATTAAGCGTATGGTGGAGGAAGGACGTGACTGCAGCGAAGTGCTGATCCAGCTGTCAGCCGTAAAATCTGCGATCAATAATACAGGCAAGATCATCCTGCAGGATCATATAGAACACTGCATCGTGGATGCAGTGGAGCATGGAGACAGGGATGCTATCAAGGAACTGGAAAAAGCGATCGACAGATTTATGAAGTAAGGTAAGGAGTTCATGAGAGATCGTGAATGAGAAAAATACACGGACAGAGAGCCAGTTCTGTCTGTGTAAATACAAAGAATGAGAGGAATCTATTATGGCAAAAGAGTGTAGCAATACATCCTGCAACAAATCAAGCTGTGAAGGCTGCGGACAGAAACAGCCCCAGAGCCTCATGGCAGAACCAAATGTTTTTTCTGACGTAAAACATGTGATCGGAGTTGTCAGCGGAAAGGGAGGCGTGGGTAAATCCTTCGTAACAGGCTCCCTGGCAAACCTGATGGCTTCCAAGGGATATAAAGTGGGCATTATGGATGCTGATATCACCGGTCCGTCCATCCCGAAGATGTATGGCATCAAGGGCAATGCACAGGGCAGTGACAATGGGATCTATCCGATGCCAACTGCAAACGGAATCGAGGTTATGTCTGTAAACCTTCTTCTCCCGGATGAGGAGACACCGGTGATCTGGAGAGGTCCGGTCCTTGCAAATATGGTAAAACAGTTCTGGAGTGATGTGATCTGGGGTGAATTGGATTATCTCTTTGTAGATATGCCGCCAGGAACCGGAGATGTTCCGCTGACAGTATTCCAGTCCCTGCCGATCGAGGGTGTCGTGATCGTTACTTCTCCGCAGGATCTGGTCCGCATGATCGTCAAGAAGGCCTATAACATGGCTGATATGATGAAGGTTCCGGTCCTTGGAATCGTGGAGAACTATAGCTATGTGAAATGTCCGGACTGCGGAAAAGAGATTAAGGTCTTTGGCGAGAGCCATATCGATGAGATCGCTGCAGAACTGAAGGTTCCGGTCCTGGGCAAGATGCCGATTGACGTGAAGCTTGCAGAGCTTGCAGACAGCGGTCTGTTCAGTAAGATCGAGAATGAGTATATCACTGCGGCAGCAGACGTGATGCCGAAGGCTGAAGTGTAAGTAATAAGAATAATATCTGACCGATATCAATAACAGAAAAGACCACCGGAATTGAGTATATAAGGATCGTAATAACCTTATGGCAGATTCCGGTGGCTTTTTTACTGAATCAGGGAAGTATCCTGCTTCGATCGCGAAAAGCAGTAAGCGGCAGGAACTTGATCGTATCAGATCTGGGAAAAATATTTAAGAAAGCATTGGGCAGCCTGGGAAAGCTGCAGTGCTTCATGATGAGCGATCACGGCACTTCTTGCGGGCAGAGGTGTTTTCAGATGGACAGGTTCCAGACCCGGACGGTTGCGGAGCATATAATCCGGGATACAGGCAATACCAAGTCCGATCTCTGCAAGATCGATCAGCAGATCGTTGCTGTTCAGTTCAACCTCAGGCAGTAGCTTCAGTCCCTGGGCTGCAAACACCTGATGAAGATATTCGCTGGTGGTACTCTTTGGAGCGAGCATCAGGATGGGATAATCCAGAAGATTTTCCATGGAAAGAGGCGATTTGCCCATGGTGAAATAGTCCGGATTTGCCACGAAGATATCCCGGAATTCCAGCACAGTCTGAAGCTTGGTGTGGGCTGAAAGCCGGGAATTCGGGTAGTTGGTGACGATCAGCTCAGCCTGGCCGTTTTCCAGAAGCTCCGCACATCCGATGGAGGTACTGTTGATGATCTTGATCCGTACCTCCGGATGATCCTTGTGGAAACGGCGGAGATAGGGGATGAGAAAATAGCGGCACAGAGTATCGCTGGCACCAATCCGCAGCTGACCGGTAAGATTTCCTTCTCCGGAAAGGACAGCCTCTCCTTCGTTTAGCATGGAAAGGGCCGGCTTTACATGCTGGAGAAGAAGCTCTCCCTCCGGAGTCAGGATGACCCGTTTGGTGCTGCGCACAAACAGAGTATGGCCCAGCTTTTTTTCAAGGTTTTTGACGGCCTGGCTTACTGCAGACTGTGAGATAAAAAGCTGTCTGGAAGCCTCCGAAAAGCTCAGCGTCGTGGCCACGTAATAAAACACTTTGTAAAGTTCAAGATTGATATCCATATGTGAAAAATCCTCCGCTTATAAATGATATAAGATATATTAATTTTACTAATGATATTTCCTATGATACTATATTTTCAGCAGAAAAGAAAGACTGAAATGCTTTCTGCACGTTTACCATCCTTATTATCGGATATAGAGAAAGGAGCCTTCTATGAGCAACGTAAGACGTGTGTATGTAGAAAAGAAACCTGCCTTTGCAGTAAAAGCAAAGGAACTGAAACATGAGATCAAACATTATCTTGGTATCAGCACTGTGACAGCAGTCCGTGAGCTGATCCGTTATGACGTGGAGAATATCTCCGATGAAGTATTTGAGAAAGCCTGCAAGACCGTATTTGCAGAGCCGCCGGTAGATGATCTGTATCTTGAAAAATTTGATGTGGCAGAGGGCGCACGTGTATTTTCCGTAGAATTCCTTCCCGGACAGTTTGACCAGAGAGCCGATTCTGCAGTGCAGTGTGTACAGTTCCTGGATGAGAATGCAGCACCGATCATCCGTTCAGCAACTACTTATGTAATCGAAGGAACCGTTACAGATGCAGAGTTTGAGGCGATCAAACATCACTGCATCAACCCTGTGGATTCCCGTGAGACAGGTCTTGAGAAGCCGGAAACACTGGTAACAGTATTCCCGGATCCTGAGGATGTGAAGATTTTTGACGGATTCAAGGATATGGCTGAGGCTGATCTGAAGGAGCTGTACGCTTCTCTGAACCTCGCCATGACATTTAAGGACTTCCAGCATATCCAGAATTATTTCAGAAATGAAGAGAAACGCGATCCTTCCATGACAGAGATCCGTGTTCTGGATACCTATTGGTCTGATCATTGCCGTCATACTACTTTCTCCACAGAGCTTACCAGCGTGAAGTTTGACGAAGGTGATTATAAGACTCCTATTGAAAAAACATACAAAGAATATCTGGATGCCCATAAGGATATGTACAAGGGCCGTGATGATAAGTTTGTCTGCCTGATGGATCTTGCACTTATGGCAATGAAGAAACTGAAAGCAGAAGGCAAGCTTGCAGACCAGGAAGAATCTGATGAGATCAATGCCTGCAGTATCGTGGTACCGGTGGATGTGGACGGGAAAGAAGAAGAGTGGCTGATCAACTTCAAGAACGAGACACACAACCATCCGACGGAGATCGAGCCTTTTGGTGGTGCGGCAACCTGCCTTGGTGGAGCCATTCGTGATCCGCTTTCCGGACGTACCTATGTATACCAGGCAATGCGTGTAACCGGTGCGGCTGATCCGACCGTATCCGTAAAAGAAACTCTGAAAGGCAAACTTCCGCAGAAGAAACTTGTCCGCAGCGCAGCTCACGGTTACAGCTCCTACGGAAACCAGATCGGTCTTGCAACCGGTTCTGTAAAAGAAATCTATCATCCGGACTACGTTGCAAAACGTATGGAGATCGGTGCGGTTATGGGTGCTGCCCCGAGACGTGCGGTTATCCGTGAGAATTCCGATCCTGGAGATATCATCATCCTTCTTGGAGGACGTACCGGCCGTGACGGTATCGGCGGTGCTACCGGTTCTTCCAAGGTCCACACAGAGGCTTCCATCGAGGTCTGCGGCGCAGAGGTGCAGAAAGGTAACGCACCGACAGAGCGTAAGATCCAGAGAATGTTCCGCAGAGAGGAAGTCAGCCATATCATCAAGAAATGTAACGACTTTGGCGCAGGCGGTGTTTCCGTTGCCATCGGCGAGCTGGCACCGGGACTTCAGATCGACCTCGACAAGGTTCCGAAAAAATACGCAGGTCTTGACGGCACTGAGATCGCCATCTCTGAGTCTCAGGAGCGTATGGCTGTTGTAGTTGACCCGAAAGATGTGGATACTTTCCTGAAATTTGCAAATGAAGAGAATCTCGAGGCAATTCCGGTTGCAGTTGTAACGGAGGAGCCACGCCTTGTCCTTAACTGGAGAGGAAAAGAGATCGTAAATATCTCCCGTGCATTCCTGGATACCAACGGTGCACATCAGGAGACCTCCGTTGAGGTTGAGATCCCGTCAAAGGACGGAAATCTTTTCGAGGAACGTCCGGATGTAACAGATGTAAAGAAAAAATGGATGGATACTCTTGCTGACCTGAATGTATGCTCACAGAAGGGTCTTGTGGAGATGTTTGACGGCTCCATCGGCGCAGGCAGTGTATTTATGCCTCACGGTGGCAAATATCAGCTGACAGAGACACAGTCCATGGTTGCAAAGGTTCCGGTACAGAACGGAAAAACAGAGACTGTTACCATGATGAGCTACGGCTTTGATCCATACCTTTCCTCATGGAGTCCGTATCATGGAGCTGCCTACGCAGTAACCGAGTCTGTTGCCAAGATCGTTGCAACCGGTGGTGACTATAAGAAGATCCGTTTCACCTTCCAGGAATACTTCCGTCGTATGACAGAAGATCCTAAGAGATGGAGCCAGCCGTTCTCCGCACTGCTTGGCGCTTATGCGGCACAGATCGGATTCGGCCTTCCTTCCATCGGCGGTAAGGACAGTATGTCCGGAACCTTCAATGACATTGATGTTCCTCCGACACTGGTGTCCTTCGCAGTGGATGTTGCAAAGGTAAAAGATGTGATCACACCGGAGCTCAAAAAAGCAGGAAGCAAGCTGGTATGGCTCCGTGCACCGAAGGATTCCTATGATCTTCCGGATTATCCGGCTCTTATGGAGCAGTATGATAAATTACACCAGGATATCCAGGCAGGCCGTGTGATCTCCGCATATGCACTTGACCGTCATGGAATCGCTGCTGCAGTCAGCAAGATGGCCTTTGGTAACGGCATGGGTGTAAAGATCGAGCATAACCTTGATCCAAGAGATTTCTTTGCTCCGGCATTCGGCGATATCATCTGTGAGGTTCCGGATGGAAAAGTCGGTGAGCTTGCCATTACCTATACTGTGATCGGTGAGGTTACGGATAATGCGAAGTTCACCTACGGTGATACAGAGATCACTCTGAAAGAGGCGCTTTCCACATGGGAAGGAACTCTGGAGAATGTATTTAAAACAGCAGCAGGAACCGAGGACGTCAAGGCAGATGACGGTTCCCTTTACAAAGCAGACAGCATCTATGTATGCAAACATAAGGTTGCAAAACCGCGTGTATTTATTCCGGTATTCCCTGGAACAAACTGCGAGTATGACAGCACCCGTGCATTTGAGAGAGCAGGCGCTGAGGTAGACGTAAAGGTATTCAAGAACCTTACAGCAGAAGATATCCATGATTCTGTAGAGCTCTTTGAGAAAGCCATCGATCAGGCACAGATGATCATGTTCCCGGGCGGCTTCTCAGCCGGAGATGAGCCGGATGGATCCGCGAAATTCTTTGCTACCGCGTTCCAGAACGAGAAGATCAAGGAGGCAGTTATGAAGCTCCTCAATGAGCGTGACGGTCTTGCTCTTGGTATCTGCAACGGATTCCAGGCACTGATCAAACTGGGACTGGTACCGTACGGTGAGATCTGCGGACAGAAAGAGGATTCTCCGACACTGACCTACAACACCATCGGACGCCACGTATCCAAGATGGTTTACACCAAGGTTGTCAGCAACAAGTCTCCATGGCTTCAGAAAGCACAGCTTGGCGGCGTATACTGTAATCCGGCTTCTCATGGTGAGGGACGTTTTGTCGCAAACGATGAGTGGCTGAAGAAACTCAAGGAAAACGGACAGATCGCAACAGAGTATGTACCGGTAGATGAGACTGGATATGAGGGTGAGTTTAACGTAAACGGCTCTTATATGAACATCGAGGGAATCACAAGCCCGGATGGACGTGTTCTCGGAAAGATGGCACACAGTGAGCGTCGTGACGCAGGCGTTGCTGTCAATATCTACGGAGAGCAGGATATCAAGATTTTTGAATCTGGTGTTGAGTACTTCAGATAATACCAGGGGGAAAAGGTCAAAAAGTCGTTCGTGCTTGCACGATAAGACTTTTGAACTTGGACCCCGCCAAACATGAGGAAGTAGCAATTTACGTAGTAAATTAGCGGATTCCGAATGTTTGAGGATTGCGTGAGCTGCGTGCAGCGGAGCAATCCGGGAGTATCAAGTTATGGGCAATACTTTGCCCATAACATCCTTACAGTGGCAGGGGATTTCAGACCTCCCTGCCACTGTAAAAATACAAAAAAGCATATATTTTTTAAAAAATTAAAAAAAGTGAAAAAAACTGTTGACACAAGTCACAAACCATTATATAATAGCAAAGCGAGTTGCGGAACGGAAGAGTTCCTAAGACGAACAACTGTTATGGGATCTTAGCTCAGCTGGGAGAGCATCTGCCTTACAAGCAGAGGGTCATAGGTTCGAGCCCTATAGGTCCCATGTTACAAAAGAATATGGCGAGATAGCTCAGTTGGCTAGAGCACACGGTTCATACCCGTGGTGTCGAGGGTTCGAATCCCCCTCTCGCTATTTAACAAAAGGTCTGAAGATTCAATTTTATTGGGTTTTCGGACTTTTTTTGTTATAAAATTCCGGCTGCCTGTGGTAAGACCATATGTGAAAAGTTAAGATTGACATTTTACATCGTTTTTTTTATCATAGTAAAAGAATAGACATAACGAATCATTTCGGGAAATGAGGATTGTATAATGAAAAAAAGAATGCTTTTTGTTTTCAACCCCAAAGCAGGAAAAGGAAGAATCAAGATGCATCTGCTGGACATTGTGGATATCTTTAATAAAGGTGGGTACGAAGTGATCATCCGTGCCACGCAGGGACCGAAGGATGCTTATGAACAGGTGAAGGAATATGCAGATCAGGTAGATCTGATCGCCTGCAGTGGAGGTGACGGTACACTGGATGAGGTGGTTACCGGAATCGTGGAAGTGGGCAGCCAGACACCGATCGGGTATATCCCTGCAGGAAGCACCAATGATTTTGCCAACAGTCTGTTTATGCCGAAGAGTATGACTGCAGCTGCCTCCATGATCATGGAGGAGCAGATCTATCACTGTGACATCGGTAAATTTAATAACCAGACATTTGCCTATGTGGCTGCGTTTGGACTGTTTACCAATGTTTCCTATGAGACAGACCAGGATCTGAAAAATATCCTGGGACATGTTGCCTATGTGCTGGAAGGGATGAAGCAGCTTTTTGAGGTGAAATCCTATCATCTGAAGGTAACCTCCGATGAGCTGACTGTGGAGAATGATTTTATCTACGGTATGATCAGCAATTCCAGATCTGTAGGCGGATTTAAGAATCTTACCGGAAAAAACGTGGATATGAATGACGGACTGTTTGAGGTGACACTGATCACCAATCCGAAGAATCCGCTGGAGCTTCAGGAGATCATGACTGCGCTTCTTACTGCAGAGGATAATACAGATCTGATCTATTCTTTTAAGTCTGCGCATGTTGTGATAGAGTCAGAGGAGGCTGTTCCGTGGACGCTGGATGGAGAGTTCGGTGGAGATCAGACCCGTGTGGAGATCGATAATCTTCATGAGGCCATGAACCTTTATCTTACCAGCAGTAAGAAACAGAAAAAAAGCCGGTTGAACCAGAAAATGCAGGAGATCAAGGAGATTACCCAGAAGAGCGAAGAATGATCCGAGTATCCGAAGACAAGGTGATCATACAGAGATGAAAATGTCTTTCCTCATAAGAAAGACTGGATATACAGGAACGAAAAGGAGGAAGAAATGGGAGATTATATCAACGTAAAGGAAATCTTTGGCTGCGATGTATTTAACGATTCTGTTATGCAGGACCGTTTGCCGAAGAAGGTATACCGCGAACTGAAAAAGACAATAGAAGAGGGTAAGGAGCTGTCCATGGAGATCGCTGATGTGGTTGCACATGAGATGAAGGAATGGGCTATTGAGAAAGGTGCTACTCATTATTGTCACTGGTTTCAGCCGCTGACAGGTGTTACTGCCGAGAAACATGACGCATTTGTCACAGCGCCAAGAGAGGACGGCAAGGTACTCTTAAGCTTTTCTGGCAAGGAGCTGATCAAGGGTGAGCCGGATGCATCCTCATTTCCATCCGGAGGACTTCGTGCAACATTCGAGGCAAGAGGCTATACAACATGGGATTGTACATCACCTGCCTTTGTACGTCATGACGCAGCCGGCGGGATCTTATGTATCCCCACAGCATTCTGCTCCTACACAGGAGAGGCGCTTGACCAGAAAACACCGCTTCTTCGTTCCATGGAAGCGGTCAATACACAGGCGCTTCGACTTCTTCGCCTTTTCGGAAATACAACATCAAAAAAAGTAACTCCTTCCGTTGGAGCTGAGCAGGAGTATTTCCTGGTTGATAAGGAGAAATGGCTCCAGAGAAAAGATCTGATCTATACAGGAAGAACTCTTTTCGGTGCTATGCCGCCGAAGGGACAGGAGATGGATGACCATTATTTCGGAACCATCCGTCAGAGAATCTCCGCATACATGAAGGAAGTCAACGAGGAGTGCTGGAAGCTGGGCGTAACAGCAAAGACACAGCACAATGAGGTTGCACCTGCACAGCATGAGCTGGCACCGATCTACGCACCGGTAAATATTGCAGCAGATCACAACCAGATCATGATGCGTATCCTCAAAAAAGTTGCAAGCCGCCATGGTATGCGCTGCCTGCTTCATGAGAAACCGTTTGCAGGAGTTAACGGTTCCGGTAAGCACAACAACTGGTCCCTGACGACGGATGACGGGATCAACCTTCTTGAGCCGGGAAAAACTCCTCATGAGAATATCCAGTTCCTTCTTGTTCTCACCTGTATCCTGAAAGCCGTTGATGAGCATGCAGATCTTCTGAGAGAGTCTGCAGCAGACGTTGGAAACGATGAACGTCTCGGAGGAAACGAGGCACCGCCGGCAGTTATCTCCGTATTCCTTGGTGAGCAGCTTCAGGATGTTCTGGAGCAGCTGATCAGCACAGGTACCGCCACACACAGTAAGACCGGCGAGATCCTGGATACCGGTGTTAAGACACTTCCGGATTTCATGAAGGATGCTACAGACCGAAACAGAACATCACCATTTGCGTTCACAGGAAACAAATTTGAGTTCCGTATGGTTGGTTCCCGTGATTCCATTTCCGAGTGCAACGTAGTTCTGAACACGATTGCAGCAGAAGTATTCCGCGATGCATGCGACCGTCTGGAAGCAGCAGACGATTTTGATACTGCAGTACATGACCTGATCAAGGAGTATGCGATCCAGCATCAGCGTATTGTATTCAACGGAAACGGATATGCACCAGAGTGGGAGGCAGAGGCAAAGAGACGTGGACTTCCGATCCTTCCGTCTATGGTAGATGCCATTCCTGCGCTGACTACAGATAAGGCTGTGAAGCTTTTTGAATCCTTTAATGTATTTACAAGAGCAGAGCTTGAGTCCAGAGCAGAGATCCAGTATGAAGGCTATGCAAAGGCTATCAACATTGAGGCCAAGACCATGGTGGATGTAGCTACCAAGCAGATCATCCCGGCAGTGATCCGTTATACAACGGTTCTTGCAGAGTCCATCAATTCTGTGAAGGCAGTGAGCGCAGCGCTTGATGTCAGTGTACAGACAAGTCTTCTGGAAAAAACCTCCGCACTTCTTGCTGAGACCAAGACAGCTATGGATAAGCTTTCCGGACTGATCGCTGAGTCGGAATCCCATGAAGAGGGACGTGACCGTGCTGTATTCTTCCGAGAGAGCGTGGTACCGGCAATGCAGGCTTTAAGAAAACCTGTAGACGAGCTTGAGATGATCGTAGATAAAGATATGTGGCCGATGCCATCCTACGGTGATCTGATCTTTGAGGTATGATCGGTTAAATAAAATACAGGAAATAAGAGATGTTCCCTGGGTGCAGCGGCATCTTTGAAATCAAATGACGGGACAGATGTAAGATCTGTCCCGTTTTTTACCTGGCGGAGAAAAAATCTGTAAGCGGTTATCCGTCATAGGATCATATAATAACTGCGGATGAGGATATCTGCGGTATTCAATCAGATTCAGGAGTAAGTATATATGATAGAATTAGAATTTTTAAAAGAACAGAACGTTTCCGAAAGCCTGATCCACGGTATCGAGGAGTTTCGAAAAAATTATAACGTTGATGAGGGGGCTGCAGCCAGAGTTACCAGACCGTCCATACCGTTCTACGGAAAAGAAATCCTGGAAATGGCCATTGCAGGACTTCTGGAAGGAGAAAATCTTCTTCTTGCAGGCCCAAAGGCCACGGGAAAAAATATCCTGGCAGAAAATCTGGCATATGCTTTTGGCCGTCCGGTTTATAATGTATCTTTCCATGTCAATACAAACAGTGGAGACCTGATCGGAACGGATACCTTTGTAAACAATGAAGTCTGCCTCCGAAAGGGCAGCATCTATCAGTGTGCCGAGTATGGTGGCTTCGGTATTCTGGATGAGATCAATATGGCAAAGAACGATGCGGTCTCTGTCCTTCATGCAACTCTGGACTATCGCCGCTCCATTGATGTTCCGGGCTATGACCGGATCGACCTTCATCCTGCGGCACGTTTTATCGGAACCATGAACTACGGATATGCAGGAACAAAGGAGCTGAACGAAGCTCTGGTTTCCCGTTTCCTGGTGATCGATATGCCAGCGCAGACAGAAGAAACCCTGGGATTTATTTTCCGCAAAATGTTCCCGGAGGCAAAGGAAAAGGCAGTGGAACAGTTTATCGGTGTATTTATGGATCTTCAGAAGAAATCCGTAAACAGTGAGATCTCCACAAAAGCGCTGGATCTTCGAGGACTTCTGGCTGCCATGAAGATTGTTCGTGCAGGACTTTCTCCCCTGGCAGCAGTGCAGATGGGAGTGGTGAACAAAACCTTCGATATTTTTGAAAAGGAGATCGTGGACGATGTAGTCCGTACAAGGATCCCGGAAGAGTGGACAAAGGACGATGTCTATGCATAAAGATCTGACAGAAGAACTTTCTATAGAAGATTACAAGATGGAGCTGGAAAACCGGATCCGTAATCTCCTCTGGACGGTAAGCGGCGACTATACACTGGATGTGAAGCCGGATGTATCGCTGTTTCTCCGCTCAAAAGAGATCGCTCTTTACGATGGGATCAAACAGGGGGCTTTTGCCAGATATTTTGACAAAAATCTGCTTGGCCTTTATCTTGTAAAAAAAATCTATCTGGATGCCTCTGAGACGGAGCTGACCGGGCTGACACAGCTCTGTATCGAAGCGGCAGTGGGAGAGCGGATCTGTGAAGAGCGCCCCGGGGTTCGCCGCATGAGAAAAAAAGCTCTGGAAGATATCCTGGATCAGGAATATGAAACCCTGCCTTCCTACGATAAGCTGTTAGACAGGCTGAAAATTGCAGTATTCCGTGATGTACTTACAGGAAGCGTACAGCCTCTGGAGAAAAAACTGTCTGCATTCCGGGATCAGATCTATGCCTGCGCAGAAAGCAGAGATACCATGGAACTGATTCGGATCATCGACAGCCTCTATAATGCGGTCATCGATCCGGACTTTGAGAAGAAAAACGGTTCCCTTGAACGGGTAATGGCGGTGACGCTGGAAGAACTGACGGAATTTGGCTGGGAAGACTACCTTAATGAAGAGATGTATGAGGAAGCTCTGGAAAATTATGTGGAAAAGCTCACAGACCGGATGACAGATATTGAAGATTCCTCGCTGACACAGGATATGGAAGAAAAACGTAAGGTGAAAAACAAGATCACGGTGATTTCAGAGGAAGCTCTTCAGAAAGCTCATACCTATGTGGAACTGAATTTTGGAAAAACCTATCTCACACCTGCGGAAGAAAAAAGAATGAACCATCTTATGTGCCGGGGAATACACGGAGACTGCAGCCTGTATTTTACAGAAGGAATCCTGAAAAATCCGGTTCGTGATAATTATCAGTACCAGTATGCAAAGCGTCTGCGTAATAAGAACATATGGATCTATCATGACAAGCACAGAATTGCAAAACGAAATATTGCCATATTGACTGAGCTCCTGAAAAAAGCACTGGTGATCCGAAGTGAAAATCAGGAAGTCCTATCAGACCGGGGAACTATCGTTCCTTCTAGGCTGTGGCGTATAGGCAGAAGCGGTGAGGCAAATCTTTTCAAGAGGATTCTTCGTGGAGACAATACGGATTTTGTGGTGGATATACTGATCGATGCCAGTGGTTCACAGATGAGTCGGCAGGGAGATGTGGCACTGCAGGCTTATATGATCAGCTCTGCCCTGAGCAATGTGGACATCCCTCATCGGGTTATGAGCTACTGTACATTCTGGGATCATACGATCCTGCACAGGTTCCGGGAATATGATGATCCGGTTTCGGCGGATGAGGATATTTTCAATTATGTGACTTCCTCCAATAATCGGGACGGGCTTGCCATAAAAGCAGCGGGATACAGTCTTTTGCAGAGGGAAGAGGAAAAAAAGATCCTGATCATCTTAAGTGACGGACGCCCCTACGATGTGATCATAAACCGCCCCAATGCAAAAAATCCGGCCCCTTATCAGGGAAAATATGCCATTTCAGATACTGCAACAGAGGTGCGGCGTCTTCGGAGCCAGGGCGTCAGTGTTCTGGGGGTATTTGCAGGCGAAGAGAAGGATCTTCCGGCGGAAAAGAAGATTTTTGGAAAGGATTTTGCCTATATCCGGGATATCGGAAATTTCTCGAAGATCGTAGGGCGATATCTGACAAAACAGCTGGAAACGGACAACTGAAAAAAAAAAGTATTTTATTTTAAATGTATAATATTCAATTGTAAGGAATAAGGTCACTATGTTAGCATAAAAGCTGCATAGTGACCAATTATTTGCTTATAATTATACAGAAAATTGTAAATAATATATAATATCTCAGATATAATTTCTTGCAAAATACTGCGAAATTTGCTATACTATATAACGTTACTAATTTACTAGATAAAGGGAGAGGAAATATGAACAAAAACACAGAGTTCAAACCTTACATTCCTGCGGAGAAAATCACTCCGGAGCTCACAGTTACATCTGTGATCATGGGATGTATTCTTGCTGTCATCTTCGGCGCAGCCAATGCTTACCTTGGTCTTCGTGTTGGTATGACAGTATCTGCCTCCATTCCGGCGGCAGTTATCTCCATGGGTGTTATCCGCGTGATTCTTCGCAGAAACTCCATTCTGGAGAGCAATATGGTCCAGACTATCGGTTCAGCCGGTGAGTCTCTTGCAGCAGGTGCTATCTTCACCATGCCTGCACTGTTCCTCTGGGCAGAGGAAGGACTTACAAGCAAACCAGGCATCGTTGAGATCACTCTGATCGCACTTTGCGGTGGTATCCTTGGTGTACTTTTCATGGTACCCCTTCGTAATGCCCTCATTGTTAAAGAGCATGCAACTCTTCTCTATCCGGAAGGAACTGCCTGCGCAGACGTTCTTCTTGCCGGTGAGGAAGGTGGAGCAAATGCTTCCACAGTATTCTCCGGTATGGGACTTGCTGCTGTCTTCAAATTTGTTGTTGATGGACTGAAGCTTCTTCCGGCAGATGTTTCTGCAGCATTTAAATCCTTCAAGGGTGAGATCGGTATGGAGGTTTATCCGGCACTTCTCGGTGTTGGTTATATCGTAGGACCGAAGATCGCATCCTACATGTTTACAGGTTCTCTTATCGGCTGGATGGTCATCATTCCGCTGATCTGCCTGTTCGGACCTGATACATGGATGTATCCGGCAGCAGAGGGAACGACCATTGCCCAGCTTTACGCAAACGGCGGAGCATCAGCAATCTGGTCTACTTATGTTAAATATATCGGCGCAGGTGCTATCGCAACAGGTGGTATCATTTCCCTGATCAAATCCCTGCCGCTGATCGTTACAACCTTCCGTGACTCCATGAAGAGCATGAAGGGAAGCAAGAACACAAGCACAGAGAGAACCGCACAGGATCTTCCGATGCAGTTCATCCTTCTCGGTGTTATAGCAATGGTATTTATCATCTGGATCGTTCCGGCAATCCCGGTAACTCTTCTTGGTGCATGTATCATCGTAGTTTTTGGATTCTTCTTTGCAACAGTATCTTCCCGTATGGTAGGTCTTGTAGGAAGCTCCAACAACCCGGTTTCCGGTATGGCTATCGCTACTCTTCTGATTGCTACATTTGCGATCAAGAGCTCCGGTAAAACAGGTATCGACGGAATGACAGCAGCGATCGCTGTTGGTTCTGTTATCTGTATCATCGCAGCGATCGCCGGTGATACCTCTCAGGACCTTAAGACAGGATACCTTCTCGGTGCTACACCTAAGAAGCAGCAGATGGGCGAGATGCTCGGTGTTGTTGTTTCCGGTCTTGCTATCGGCGGTGTTCTGTATCTTCTGGATGCAGCATGGGGCTACGGTACAGCAGAGATCCCTGCGCCACAGGCTCAGCTTATGAAGATGATCGTTGAGGGAATCATGGGCGGAAACCTTCCATGGGGACTTGTATTTGTAGGTGTATTCCTTGCAATCTGCCTTGAGATCCTCCGTATCCCGGTAATGCCTTTCGCAATCGGTCTTTACCTTCCAATCTACCTGAACGCAACCATCATGATCGGTGGTATCGTTCGTGGATTACTTGACAGCAGAAAAGGTGTTGACGAAAAAACCAAGACAGCTCAGTCCACAGATGGTACCCTGTACTGTGCTGGTATGATCGCCGGCGAGGGTCTTGTTGGAATTCTTCTTGCGATCTTTGCAGTTGTCGGTATCAGCCTTGATATGTCCGGCGTTGTAAACCTTGGAAATATCGGCGGCGTTGTGCTGATGATCATCATGATCCTGTCACTGCTTAAATTCTCTATCTGGAGAAAGAAGAAAGCCTGATGAGAAAAAACAAAAAGGATAAGAAACAGGATATCAACTATCTTGATCTGATCCCGGAAACAAACCAGTCGATCCGGTGGCACCGGGACCTGAAGCAGCGGATCATTCTTGAGATAGAGAATAAGGGTATGTTCAATACCATCGCGCAGAAGGTTTTTGGCAAGCCAAGGTTTTCCAAGGTTCATCTTGATGAAATGGGAACTTTTATCTGGCCTGAGATCGATGGAGCCAAAACCGTGCAGGAGCTTGCCCTGCTGGTGAAAGAGCATTTCGGAGATAAGGCAGAACCGCTTTATCCGAGAATCGTAAAATACTTTCAGATAATGGAAAGCTATGAATTTGTTCATTTTATAAATAAAAAGACAGAAAAATAGCATGGAGAACGGGAACGGACGCAGAATAGTGTACGGTCCCGTTCTTTTTATGACACGTCAGTGCGGGAAACTGATGCAGTTGTCATATGATACTATAGCATTTCCGGGATTTTCACAACGGAATAGAAATATTGAGGACATTTCAAGACAGAAATTCCGGGAATTGCTGTAAAAAATGAAAGGAGCACTTTATGAGTCTTGTGAAAAAAAAGGACTGGTATCTGGATTATCTTCTGATCATAGTAGGAACCGGGCTGATGGCACTTGCCATCAATTCCGTTTTTGATGCAACCGGGCTGGTAACAGGCGGCTTTTCCGGTATAGCGATCCTGGTGAAGCATTGGACCGGTGAGATTATAGATGGCGGGGTTCCGCTGTGGCTTACCAATATCACGCTGAACATTCCGCTGTTTTTTCTGGGATGGCGGATCAAAGGCTTTTCCTTTGTAAAAAAAGCTCTGGTCGGTGAGATCTCCCTCTCAACCTGGCTTGCCATTCAGCCTGTGTGGAATATTGCGGGAGATGATCTCCTTCTGGCTGCTGTATACGGTGGTGTGATCCTGGGAATCGGCATTGGAATGGTTTTCCTTGGACAGGGAACCACAGGCGGAACGGATATGATGGCAGCACTGATCCAGAAGTATATGCGTCATTATTCCATCGCACAGATCATGCAGTTTATTGATGGGCTTATTGTGATCGTAGGAATGTATGTGTTCGGTATCCAGCGGGCCCTGTATGCCATCATTGCGGTTTATCTGGTAACAAAAGTATCCGACAGTCTGATCGAAGGTCTGAAGTTTTCCAAACAGACATTTATCGTCACGGAGAAGCCGGATGAGGTTGCCAGAGTCATTATGGAAGACCTGGATCGCGGAGCGACAGGGATCTGTGGCAAGGGGATGTATTCCGGTCAGGAGAAGACGATCATCTTCTGTGTGGTAAACAAAAAGGAAATTGTGAAGCTGAAAGAGCTGGTAGATGATATTGATCCCAACGCTTTTGTGATCGTTTCCGATGCAAGAGAAGTTCATGGAGAAGGTTTTATAGAGAAAAATTAGGCGGATTTCAACAAAAATTTGTAAATTTTTTCAGTTTTACTCTTTCATTTTTGGTGATTTTGTATTAAAATAGCCATAGATAGAGAGGGAAAGACAGAAGATAAGCATACACATAAGTGAGAAGGGATTGAACGGAATGATATCGAATCAGGTGTTACAGAATACGCTCGAGGGACTTAAAGAAATATCAAGGACGGAATTTTGTGTCATTGACACAGACGGCAAGGTACTTGCGTCTACCTTTTCTGATTTTGAGATCCAGCCGGCAGATATCCAGGCTTTTGTAGAATCCCAGGCGGACAGCCAGCTTGTCAAGGGATTTCAGTACTTTAAGGTCTGTGATGATTATCAGTTGGAATATGTCCTGGTAGCCCACGGAGATGATGAGGATACTTATATGGTAGGCAAGCTTGCAGCCTTCCAGATCCAGAATCTGATCGTTGCGTACAAGGAGCGTTTTGACAAAGACAGCTTTATCAAGAATCTTCTTCTTGATAATCTTCTTCTGGTGGATATTTACAACAGAGCGAAGAAGCTTCATATTGAAGCAGATGTCCGTCGTGTAGTTATGATCCTGGAACTGAACCAGGAGAAAGATCACAGCTCTGTAGAGAGCGTGAAAAGCCTTTTTGGCGGAAAGAGCAGAGATTTTATCACTGCTGTTGATGAGAAGAGCATCATTATAGTCAAGGAACTGGAAGAGGGAGAGGGCTATCCGGAGATGGATAAGCTGGCTCATACGATTATGGATACTCTGGATCTGAATAAAGATGGTGAGGATGTCCACATGGCATACGGTACCATTGTCAATGAGTTGAAAGAAGTTTCACGTTCCTACAAGGAAGCGCGTATGGCCCTTGATGTAGGTAAGATCTTCTTCGGAGACAGGGAAGTTATCGCATACAGCTCACTTGGAATCGGACGTCTGATCTATCAGCTGCCTATTCCTCTGTGTAAGATGTTTATCCGCGAGATCTTTGACAACAAATCTCCGGATGATTTCGATGAGGAGACACTTGTCACCATCGATAAATTCTTTGAGAACAGTCTGAACGTATCTGAAACTTCACGTCAGCTGTATATCCACAGAAATACGCTGGTATATCGTCTGGATAAACTCCAGAAGAGTACAGGCCTTGATTTGAGAGTGTTTGAGGATGCCATTACATTTAAGATCGCGCTGATGGTTGTTCGATATATGAAATATATGGAGACATTAGAGTATTAATAGCATTCGGAATGCAGGATGATAGTTTGCTATATTAAGGCAACATATTAGAACTTTTAAACTGCCGCTTATTCCTTCCCGGAATAGGTGGCAGTTTTTGTATGAGCGTTTTTCATCATGGAATATTGTTGTAAATGTCCCTCCTGTTTGGAAGCATTCACGAAGTGTGTTACTGAGAACGGAGTGAGCAGTAACGAATTCACATGAACTTCACAGAATAACATCCATGACTCTATTGTAATTTTGGTATTTTTACGTTAAAATAAATAATTTGGAGAGGGCTGTTGATTACTGTTCACTGGTAATGTCCCGCGAGGTGTTTTTTGTGAGCGAAGGTCACAGAAAACCCGAGACATATCGCGCGAATTTATGCGATCAGCATAAATTCTGTGCATCGCGAAGCGTGTTACTGAGAACGGAGTGAACAGTAACGTGAACAGTAACCGTTGTAGGGCCCGGGAAATTTATTCTTGCATTTAAACAGAAAATATATTACAATAATATTACAAAAAAATTAAGAAAATTATGCTTTCATAATATAGAGGAGGATATATATGATCGATCTTGTAGATGTGAGCAAATCTTACGGCCCGGGTCTTCCGGCTGTGAATCATGCGAACTTACATGTTGATAAAGGGGAATTCGTATTTGTAGTAGGAAGCAGTGGCTCCGGTAAATCCACACTGATCAAGCTTCTGATGAAAGAACTGGATTCTACCAGCGGAACGATCACAGTCAGCGGGGAACGTCTGGAGAAGATGAAACACAGACGCGTTGCCAAGTATCGCAGAAAGCTTGGGGTAGTATTTCAGGATTTCCGTCTTTTAAAAGACCGTAATGTATATGAGAATGTAGCATTTGCGCAGCGTGTCATAGGAAGACCTACCCGTGTGATACGCAAACGTGTGCCGGAGGTTCTCCAGGAGGTAGGACTTGCAGGAAAGTATAAGGCATACCCGGATGAGCTTTCCGGTGGTGAGCAGCAGAGAGTTGCTCTTGCCAGAGCACTGGTAAACCGCCCGGACATCCTTCTGGCAGATGAGCCGACCGGAAACCTGGATCCGAAAACCTCTGAAGAGATCATGGCTCTGATGGAACAGATCAATGACAGAGGAACCACAGTTCTGGTAGTTACCCACAATAAGGACATCGTCAATGCCATGCGCAAGCGAGTAGTCACCATGCACAACGGCAAGATCATCAGCGATGAGAAAGAGGGAGGATATCATGAGGCCTAGTACGATCTGGTATACCCTGAAGCAGGGCTTTAAGAATATAAAAAGAAACTGGATGTTTTCCCTGGCATGTATCATCACGATGGCAGCCTGCATTTTTCTGGTAGGCATTTTCTATTCCATCGTGAACAACGTCGGTAATATTGCCCATAAGGTGGAAGAAGAAGTGCCGATCACAGTATTCTTTGATGAGGGCACTTCAGAGGAAGAGATCCAGGCGATCGGCGATGCTATTCAGTCCAGGCCGGAAGTGGCCAGGATGGACTATCAGTCCGCAGATCAGGCATGGGAAGAATACAAACAGAAATATTTTGGAGATGAAGATGCGGCAGATGGATTTAAAGATGATAACCCTCTTGCCAATTCATCCAATTATCAGGTATATCTTAATGATATTACCAAGCAGACAGAACTGGTGAATTATATCCAGGGACTGGAACATGTCCGGAAGGTAAATCAGTCTGAACAGGCATCCAGGACACTTGGTTCCATTAACAAGCTGGTTTCTTATGTGTCGATTGCCGTGATCGCAATCCTTTTGGTCATTTCCATATTCCTGATCAGCAATACAGTATCTATGGGTATTTCTGTCCGCAAGGAAGAAATCGGAATTATGAAATACATAGGAGCTACAGATGCTTTTGTACGACTGCCATTCCTTCTGGAAGGTATGATCCTCGGTGTGATCGGTGCGGCGATACCGCTGATCTGCCTGTTTTTCCTGTATAATTCCGCTGTAGAGTTTATTCTGACAAAATTCAATGTATTGACAGGAATCGTGGATTTCATTCCAATTTGGCAGATTTATGAGGGTCTGGTTCCCATGGGACTTGGACTTGGTGTGGGAATCGGTCTTTTGGGAAGCTTTTTCACAACAAGAAAACATCTCAGAGTATAACCAAATAGCAGAGAATCTTATGTATCCGCATGATGTGTGATCATAAGATATACAGCGGCTGTCGGAATATCGGCAGCCGCTTTCGGTATATAAAAACCGAACGGCGCACAGAGGAGTACAGAAAATCTGTGATCTTATCGGCTTTGCCGGCTGTGCAGAAGAAAGGAAAAATATGAAAAATAAAGAATTCAAAAAAGGTATAGCCATTGGAGTGGCAGCAACGCTGGTTGTGACAGGCGCTGTTTTTACCAGCTATCAGAAAGTACTGTTTCCGAACGGCAATGCGCTTTCCGATGTGAAAACGGTTCAGAAGCTGAATTACCTGGAAGAACTGATCGATGAAGAATATCTGGATGAAAAAGACGAAAGCAGCCTGCGTGAGGGGCTTTATGCTGGCCTGCTTGCCGGCCTGAAGGATCCGTACTCCACCTATTACACAGCAGAACAGTATAAAGAGCTGAATACTTCCAATGAAGGCTCCTACGTAGGGATTGGTGCCGTTCTTCAGAAGGATGACACCGGAGGGGCAAAGATCATACAGCTTTATGAGGGTGGCCCTGGAGAACAGGCGGGACTGAAAAAGGGAGATGTGATCAAGGCAGTAGATGGAGCTGATGTTACAGACAAAGAAACTTCCGATATTGCTTCCATGGTCCGTGACAGTGAGAAAGCTTCCGTAATGCTGACCATACAGCGGGAAAACGAAGAGAAACCTCGGGATGTCAAAGTGGAGATCCGGGATGTGGAGATCCAGACCGTTTCCCATGAGATGCTTTCCGGAGACACCGGCTATATCCGAATCTCCGAATTTTCTGAGGTGACCAGCGATCAGTATAAAAAAGCATTTGCAGATCTGAAGGATCAGGGAATGAAGAAGCTGGTTGTGGATCTCCGTGATAATCCGGGAGGCCTTCTTACTGCAGTCTGCGGCGTACTCCGCCAGATACTTCCGGAAGGGCTGATCGTCTATACAGAGGACAAAAACGGAAAAAGGGAAGAGGAAACCTGCGACGGAAAAAATGAACTGGACATGCCGCTGGCTGTTCTGGTAAACGGAAACAGTGCCAGTGCATCGGAGATCTTTGCGGGGGCGGTAAAGGACTATGGGATTGGAACGATTGTAGGAACAACTACCTATGGGAAGGGTGTGGTGCAGACCATCCAGCCTCTTACCGATGGCAGTGCGGTAAAGATCACCATCGCAAAATATTTTACGCCAAAGGGCAATGATATCAACAAAAAAGGAATCACTCCGGATGTGGAAGCAGAGCTTTCCGGAGACATCACAGACTGGACAGAACTTACACATAAAGAAGACGCGCAACTTCAGACAGCCCTGAAAGAGATCGGACAGAGCTGACGCGTTCGGAGGGGAGAAAAAATGATAACTTTACAATTATTGCAGCAGATCATCGTATTTTTTCTGATGATGTCCTGTGGATTTACAGTGGTAAAATGCGGACTTATCGATGCAAAAAGCAGCAGGACACTTTCAGTCATCTGTATCTACATCATCATGCCCTGTGTAATGATCAATGCTTTTCAGATCGAATATTCCAGAAGCATCCGGAATGGCTTCCTTCTGGCAGTGGCAGCAGCCATCCTGATCCATATTTTTCTTCTGGTATTTGTACAGATCATCGGCAAGCCACTGAAATTAAGTGTGGTAGAAAAAGAATCCATCATCTATTCCAATTCCGGAAATCTGGTGATCCCTCTTGTAACGGTAGTCCTTGGGGAAAAATGGGTGATCTATGCCAGTGCTTTCCTGAGTGTGCAGATGATCCTGATGTGGACCCACGGACAGTCGCTGATGGAGGCGAAGGCCGGCATCAACTGGAAAAAAATCCTCTGCAACATCAATTTGATCGCTATTATCCTTGGAATCGTTCTGTTCTTCACGCAGATCAGATTGCCGGTGATTCTTGGAAACACCATGAGCCAGATTTCAGCCACCCTGGGACCTGTATGTATGATCATGCTTGGAATGACCATGACGGAGGTAAAATGGAAAGATATTTTCAGCCATTCCAGGATCTATCTGATCACGATCTTGAAAATGGTGGTGACTCCGCTGCTCATACTGTTGTTTTTGAAGTATCTGCCCTTGGCTTCAATGGTAAAGGATGGAAAAACCATTCTGCTTATCAGTCTGATGGCAGTGATCACACCGTCGGCAACAACGATTGTACAGCTGGCACAGCTCTACGATCAGGACCCGGTCTATGCCAGCACCATCAATGTAATGACAACGCTGGTAAGTATCATAACCATGCCACTGATGGTCATGTTGTATCTTGCCTGAGCATCTCAGGGAATCGTTACGGATAACTTTGTGTCAGGCAACATGCTTTGCGGAATATTATCTGGTTACTGTTCACTGGTAATATTCCGCGAGGTGTTTTTTGTGAGCGAAGGTCACAGAAAACCCGAGACATACCGCGCGGATTTATGCGATTAGCATAAATCCTGTGCATCGCGAAGCGTGTTGCTGAGAACGGAGTGAACAGTAACATTACCTGTGAACAGTGATCGGAAATCCTACCCTCATAATTGTAAAAACAAAATAAAAGTGATAGAATCAAATCATATGAGAGCAGAAGAACTATATCTGCTCATAGTGGAAAACATAGCACAGGATCATCAAAACAGGAGGATAGCATAAATGGAACGACATGCTTTTGCAATGAAAGTAAAAGAAGGAAAAATGAATGATTACCGTAAGACCTTAGGCGAGATCTGGCCGGAGCTTACTGCATATCTTGACCGTAACGGCATTCATAATTTCAGCATCTGGAATGCGGCAGACCTGATCTTCGGATATTACGAAAATGCAGACGGAGAGGTGATCTCTCCGGAAGAGGAGAAAGTAAAGGCAGCATTGACTGAAAAGATCGGAGATACCTTTACCTGGATCTCTACTCCTGGAAAAGACATGCGCCTGACGTATCATAATTTTGGTGTTGTGAGAGAAAACAAAGAGCTGATCCGCCACAGAATGTTCATGACAAAATTAAAAGACGGCTGTGAGGAAGAATATAAAGCCCGTCATGACGGACTTGTGGCGCAGAGAGGCGAAACAATAGATCCGGGCCCGGACAGCAACTTCAGCATCTGGAGTGCAGGCGGATATATTTTTGGATATGATGAGATCGACACAACCATGGAAGTGGAAGAAACACCGGAAGCAAGAGAGGCAACCATCGCATGGGAGACACGCCAGCTCGGGATCATGGACTGGATCACCAACGATGTGGACTGGATGACAAAAGAAGTACATCCATCCAGTGTACGTCTTGCATGGCATAATTAAAAAATGGGAAAATAAAAAGGAAGGAGGCCGGGGCTTTGTTTGGAGGTAGCCCCGGCAGTATGAAAAAGAAAAAAGTGTTATCAAAGGTAGTACCCTTTGCACATCTAATAATATACTCATATTTTGTGGTCATTCTGTGACGTCATTCTGAAAAAAGTATGAACAAAAAAGAAAAAATAACTGAACTCAAATCTTAACAATTCTTAAACTTTCCATATTTAGTTGAAACCATACGCCCCGACTGTTATACTGTGACTAGCAGATGTTAGCAGGAGAAGAATATGTTTTATTCCTGATATCAATAAAATAATGAGGCGTGAATTTATGAAACGTTTTTGGAAATATGTAACAGGGATCGTACCTGCGTACGGGCTTTTTCCCCTTGTTTTTTCATTTGTATTTAACTGTCTTGTATATTCCGGTTCAAGGGCGATCGCAGGCGGTTGGTATCATCACAATATAGAAAGTAATCTTGATCTGCGGCTCCCATTTGTGCCGCAGTTTTTGATTATCTATTTTGGCTGTTATGTATTCTGGGCAGTGAATTATATCCTTGCGGCAAGGCAGGAGCGGGAACAGGTTTACCGTTTTTTTACTGCGGATATTATATCCCGTTGTGTGTGTCTGATCATATTTCTGGCATATCCCACTACCAATACAAGACCGGTGATCGAAGGAAACGGAATCTGGGATCTGCTGGCCGGCTGGCTGTATTCCATTGATGCGGCAGATAACCTGTTTCCATCTATCCATTGTCTGGTAAGCTGGTTCTGTTTTCTGGGGATCAAGGATCAGAAAAGAATTCCGACATGGTATAAGGGGGTATCGTTTACACTGGCTGTGCTGGTTTTTCTGTCTACCATTTTTACCAAGCAGCATGTACTTGTGGATGTGGCAGGTGGTGTGATCCTGGCTCAGGTATGCTTTATTCTGGGACAGAAAACAAAACTCTGGCATATTTATGAACGGTTTGGAACTAAAATTGAAAAGAAGATCAACAGCTATACAGAAGGTGTCAAGTGATGAAGAGCAGAAAAAAAATCATATTTAACGGAGTGTTCCTGGCAGTAGTTTTTGCCCTGACTATCTACGGCGTTTTTCATGGAGAAGACCTGTCTTCCATGATGGATGCCATACATAGGGCAGATAAACGGTGGCTGCTTCCGGGAATTGCACTGGTAGCATTTTTTATCTGGGGGGAATCCATCATTATCTGGTATATGATGCGTTCCAGCGGGATTCATCTGAAAAAAAGAACCTGCTTTCTGTTTTCGTCTGTAGGATTCTTTTTCAGCTGTATCACACCATCCGCCAGCGGCGGACAGCCCATGCAGATCTACTATATGAAAAAAGAGAAGATTTCCATTCCGGTGTCAACGGTGATCCTGATGATCGTGACGATTACCTATAAGCTGGTGCTTGTGGTGATCGGTATTGGGATCGCAATTTTCGGAAGAGGATTTCTTCACAAATATCTGGAAGGAATCCTGCCGGTGTTTTATCTGGGGCTGATGCTGAATATCTTCTGTGTCACTTTTATGACCATTCTGGTATTTCATCCGCTTTTGGCAAAAGCGATCCTGATGAAGGGCATGAAGCTTTTGGAACGGTTTCATCTGATGAGGAAAAAAGAGGGACGGCTGAAAAAACTGGAAGCTTCCATGGATACTTACCGAAATACTGCGGCATATCTGAAGAATAATCCGCTGGTGATCGTTAAAGTAATAGAGATCACTTTTATCCAGCGTATGGCACTGTTTGCAGTAACCTGGTTCGTATATCAGGCTTTTGGACTCCATGGAACCGGTTTCTGGGATATCCTTTTTCTCCAGGCAGTGATATCGGTATCTGTGGATATGCTGCCGCTTCCGGGAGGAATGGGGATCAGTGAGACTTTGTTTCTTACCATTTTCAGTCCGGTATTCGGTGGCCTGCTGCTTCCGGGAATGGTGCTTAGCAGAGGGCTGGGATATTACGGAGAGCTGCTGATCAGTGCGGTGTTTACTGCGGTGGCTCAGCTCACTATCGGAAAAAAGGAATCCTGAAAAGATTTGATCGAATGCAGATCGCGGAGATCTGCTTGACCCAGATCAGGTAAGTCTCCTGTGGGACTGTGAATATAGCCTGACATGAAAAAGAAAAAAGAGGTGTGCAAATGATAGGATTTTATGATTACACGGTAATAATGACTTACATAAGCGTAGTTTCTTCCATGATCGGAATCTTCTGCGCTGTGACGGACCATATTTCAGCAGCGGTGTGCTGTCTTGCATTTTCCGGACTGTGCGATATGTTTGACGGAAAGATCGCAAGAACTAAGAAGAACAGAACGGAGGAAGAGAAATGCTTCGGGATCCAGATCGATTCCCTTGCAGATATCGTCTGTTTCGGGATCCTTCCCATTGTGCTGGGATTTAAGCTTGGAATGTGTCATATTTACGGAATAGCTATTCTTTTATTTTACGGTCTGGCAGGCCTGATCCGTCTGGCATACTTCAATGTTATGGAGGAAAAACGTCAGAATGAAACCTCCGAAAACCGAAAATATTATCAGGGACTTCCCATCACATCCATGTCTGTGGTCCTGCCGCTTCTGTTTGTGGTATCCTTGCTTTTTCCGGAGTATAAATGGTTTGTGGTGCTCCTTCATATTGCAATGCTGACGGTAGGACTTCTGTTTATCCTGGATTTTAAATTCCGTAAGCCCACCAACAGGGAGCTGGTGATCATTGTTGCGGTAGTTTCTGTGGCAGTCCTTCTTGTACTTTTCTACAACGAAGGATGGTGGAAGTTCAATTATCTCTATAAGCTTTCCATGGAGAGAGGTGGTAATCTATGATCCGGACAGCGGACAGAATGGGGCATATTACAGAGGAGGATTCCTTTCAGAACAACCTTCTGGAAAAAATCTACGGTTCTGTAGCCGGACGCATGCTGATACGTCCACTGGTCACTCCTGTTGTTTCCATTGCCATGGGAAAGCTTCTGGATTCCAGGCTTTCGGCAGCAGCGGTGAAACCCTTTATACGGTTCAATCATCTGGATATGAGTGATTATGAAAAGCGTAAATACATCTCTTACAATGATTTTTTCAAGCGGAAGATCCGGGAGGGTGCCCGCCATATTGATATGGAACCGGGACATTTTATCAGTCCCTGTGACTGCAGGGTGAGTGTGTATCCGGTAGATGAAAAAGCCCGTCTTCATATCAAACAGACCGAATATACCATAGATGAGCTTCTCAGGAATCCTTCTCTTGGAAAAAGATATCAGGGTGGCTATGTGTGGGTGCTTCGTCTCTGTGTTCAGGATTATCACAGATATATTTATCCGGACAATGCGGCGGAGTCCGGACGCATCCGGATCCCGGGGATCCTGCATACAGTCAACCCCGTGGCCAACGATGCCTATCCGATCTACAAGGAAAACAGCAGAGAGTATTCTCTTTTGAAAACAGAGAATTTCCGTACCGTGCTGATGATGGAGGTAGGTGCTCTTCTTGTCGGAAGGATCGAAAACCGGCCAGGGAAAGCATTTGTGAAACGGGGAGACGAAAAAGGAAATTTTGCTTTCGGAGGCTCCACCATTGTGCTGATCACCGAAAAAAATGCGGTAAAGCCAGATGAAGATATTTTAAACAATTCCCGTGAAGGAATTGAAACAAGAGTATTCATGGGAGAAAAGATCGGAGAATCCTTTTAGAGGGTTCTCCTTTTTTGCGGATAAAATTAAAAAAATGAAATTACGTTCACACACACAACACAAACCTGTGATATATTATGAGCAGTAGCAAAGCGGAATGGAAATATCCGCTTTAGAATGAAACGGAAGTAAAAGCTCAGCTTTTTGTAAAGAGGGATGATACAGAGCATTTCGGGCTGTCAGCAGCTGTCCGGAACAGCGACTGAGAAACGGAGGAAGATAGAATGGATGCATTAAAAATTCTTGTAGTAGATGACGAGAGCAGAATGAGAAAACTGGTAAAGGATTTTCTCACCAAAAAGAATTTCCAGGTACTGGAAGCCGGTGACGGTGAGGAGGCCATGGATATTTTTTATAAAGAAAAGGACATTGCGCTTCTGATCCTGGATGTGATGATGCCGAAGATGGATGGCTGGGAAGTATGTCGTGAGATCCGCAAAAATTCCAAGGTTCCCATCATTATGCTGACAGCAAGAGGAGATGAGCGTGATGAGCTTCTGGGATTTGAACTCGGGGTGGACGAATATATCTCCAAACCCTTCAGCCCCAAGATCCTTGTAGCACGTGTAGAAGCCATTCTTCGAAGAACGGGACAGAGCAACCCAGATGAGATACTTTCAGCAGGTGGGATTGTCATTGACAAGGCAGCGCATCAGGCAACGGTAGATGATAAACCGATGGATCTGAGCTTCAAGGAATTTGAGCTTCTGACTTATTTCCTGGAGAATGAGGGAATCGCTCTTTCCAGAGAAAAGATCCTGAATTCTGTGTGGAATTATGATTATTTCGGAGATGCCAGAACCATTGATACTCATGTCAAAAAACTGAGAAGTAAAATGGGCGATAAGGGCGAGTATATCAAGACAGTCTGGGGGATGGGCTATAAGTTTGAGGTAGGAGAATGAAAAAAACGAAGGAAAAAATAAAAAAGATCCACAGTCTCCGCCATCAGATCACAGCATACTTTATCGGTCTGCTGTTTTTATCCATTCTGACTATTACCGTGATCAACGGAGCCTTTCTTGAAAAATATTATGTGACAAAAAAGATCGATGTACTTCTGAATCTCCGAACAACTTTGGAAAATACAGATATTGACAAGATGATGAACAGCAACAGTTCGAAAGGTATGGAGAGTATTCCCGATGAGATCCAGAGAGCCTGCTCCAGAAACAATCTTTCCTGGGTTATCATTGACAGCAGCAATACCAGCTGGCTTTCCTGGGGCGAAAATGAAAAAATGCTTCAGAGCAAGCTGTTCGGATATGTCTATGATCTGGATGAGGACGGAGATAAGAGCCGGACCTTGAAGCAGGGTGACAATTATACCATCCAGCAGTCGCATGACCGTTTTGCGGGAATGGATTATGTGGAATGCTGGGGACAGCTGGATGAGGAACATTATTTTATCATAAGGACACCCCTTGAGAGCATCCGGGAGAGCGCTGATATTTCCAATAAGTTTTACTTTGCGGTAGGTCTGATGATCATAATCTTAAGTGGTCTGGTCATTATGGTCGTGACCAGGAGGATCACCCGTCCCATCAGTGAGCTTACGGAACTTTCCAGAAAAATGTCAGATCTGGATTTTGAGGCAAAGTACGAGAGCAAGGTCGGCAATGAGATCGATGTTCTGGGAGATAATTTCAATCGGATGTCCTCACAGCTGGAGACTACCATCAGTGAACTGAAATCTGCAAATAATGAACTGCAGCGTGACATTGAGGACAAGATCAAGATCGACAAGATGCGAAAGGAATTTCTGGATAACGTGTCCCATGAACTGAAAACTCCCATTGCCCTGATCCAGGGCTATGCAGAAGGCTTAAAAGAAAATATTTCTGATGATCCTGAGAGCAGAGAGTTCTATTGCGATGTCATTATGGATGAAGCCTCCAAGATGAATAAACTGGTAAAAAATCTTCTCACACTGAATCAGCTGGAATCCGGCAAAGATGCAGTTGTAATGGAGCGGTTTGATATCGTATCCCTGATCCGCGGTGTGCTTCAGACCATGAATATCATGATCGGGCAGAAGAATGCAAAAGTGATCTTTGAGGCGGAGAAGCCGGTTTATGTATGGGCCGATGAGTTTAAGATCGAAGAGGTTGTGACAAACTATGTAAGCAATGCCCTGAACCATCTGGAGGGAGAGAAAGAAATCGAGATCAAGCTGCAGGATGAGGGTAACCGTGTGAAGATCAGTGTGTTTAACACAGGGACTCCGATCCCTGAGGCAGATGTACCGAATCTCTGGAATAAATTTTATAAAGTTGATAAAGCGAGAACCAGGGAATACGGCGGAAGCGGTATCGGTTTATCCATTGTAAAGGCCATCATGGAAAGCATGAACCAGGAATATGGCGTGCAGAACTTTGATAATGGCGTGGAATTCTGGTTTACACTGGACCGGAAATAATAAAACTTTACCGTGATAATGTGAAAAAATGGGCGGCAGCAGAGAAAAGTCTTTGCAACCGCCTGTTTTTGCGTTATACTAAAGCAATGTAAATCGAAGGTGAGAGAGGAATATCGAGATACAAAAGAGCAGGAGGAAGCATTATTATGATAGGAATCATTGACTACGATGCAGGAAACATCAAAAGTGTGGAAAAAGCACTTCAGTATCTGGGACAGGAGACTGTCGTCTCAAGAGATCCCCAGGTGCTTCTGAAAGCAGATAAAGTAATCCTTCCAGGGGTTGGAAGCTTTGGTGATGCTATGGAAAATCTCAAAAAATACGGACTTGTTCCGGTAATACATGAGATCGTGGAAAAGGGAACGCCATTTCTTGGGATATGCCTGGGACTGCAGCTGCTTTTTGAGAGCAGTGATGAGACACCGGGAGTGGAAGGTCTTGGAATCCTGAAGGGGAAAATCCTGCGCATCCCGCCAAGTCCGGGACTGAAGATTCCGCATATGGGCTGGAATTCCCTGCATATTCAGAACAGCGGAAGATTATTTAAGGGTATTCCGGAAAACACATACGTTTACTTTGTACATTCCTATTATCTTCAGGCAGAGGAGGAAGAGATCGTGAAAGCGACCACTCAGTACAGCACATGCATCCATGCGTCTGTGGAGAAGGGAAATGTATTTGCGTGTCAGTTCCATCCGGAAAAAAGCAGCCGGTGGGGCTTGAAGATCCTTGAGAATTTTGCGGCACTTGAGTCAGGCACCGGAAAGGAGGCATAATCATGTTTACAAAAAGAATCATTCCATGTCTGGATGTAAATAAAGGACGTGTAGTAAAAGGCGTGAATTTTGTTGATCTTAAGGATGCCGGAGATCCGGTGGAAATTGCCAAAGCTTACGATGCAGCCGGTGCGGACGAGCTTGTTTTTCTTGATATCACTGCCTCCTGCGAGGAGCGTGATACCGTGGTGGATATGGTAAGAGCTGTTGCAGCCAACGTATTTATCCCGTTTACCGTAGGCGGAGGAATCCGTACCGTAGATGATTTCCGGAAGCTTCTCCGTGAAGGTGCAGATAAGATTTCTGTAAATTCCGCAGCTATCGACCGTCCGGAGTTGATCCATGAGGCCGCACAGAAATTCGGAAGCCAGTGTGTAGTAGTTGCCATTGATGCCAAGAGAAGACAGGATGGCGGCTGGAATATCTACAAACATGGCGGAAGACTGGATACCGGTATTGATGCTCTTGAATGGGCAAAGAAGGTGGAAGAACTTGGCGCAGGTGAGATCCTTCTTACCAGCATGGACTGTGACGGAACCAAGGCCGGGTATGATATTGAACTTACAAGAGCCGTTGCAGATGCGGTTTCCATCCCGGTGATCGCCTCCGGTGGTGCCGGAACCCTGGAGCATTTTTATGATGCACTGACAGAAGGCGGAGCAGATGCGGCACTGGCAGCATCTCTGTTCCACTACAAAGAGCTGGAGATCCGGGAAGTGAAGGATTACCTTGCGGAAAAAGGAATTTCCGTGAGAAGATAAGTTGGATGAGAGGTGATAGATATGGCTCCTATAGCAGGAGACTGGCAGGAGGCACTGAAAGGTGAGTTTCATCAGCCCTACTATGCCAAACTTTATAAAACCGTGATGACAGAATACAGAACAAGAAAGATTTTTCCGCCGCCGGAAGATATGTTCAATGCGTTTCATTTTACGCCTCTGCATCAGGTAAAGGTTGTGATCCTGGGACAGGACCCTTATCACAATGACGGACAGGCTCATGGGCTTTGCTTTTCCGTAAAAAAAGGTGTGGAAACACCGCCATCTCTGGTGAATATTTATAAGGAACTTGAGGATGATATGGGATGTTATATCCCAAACAACGGTAATCTGGAAAAATGGGCAAAGCAGGGCGTGCTTCTTTTGAACACAGTGCTGACTGTACGTGCACATCAGGCCAATTCCCACAGAGGGATCGGCTGGGAACAGTTTACCGATGCGGCCATCCGGATCCTGGACCAGGAGGATCGCCCGATCGTGTTTCTTCTCTGGGGGCGGCCTGCTCAGATGAAGGCATCCATGCTTCATAATCCGAAGCATCTGATCCTGGAAGCACCACATCCAAGCCCCCTTTCTGCCTACCGGGGATTTTTCGGATGCAAGCATTTCAGCAAGGCTAATGAATTTTTGAAAGCCAATGGGGTAGAACCTGTTGACTGGCAGATTGAGAATATTTAAGTTAAGGAAAGTAAAATGGGTAAAAAAAATGATAACACACTTGTGAAAAACGCATCTTTTCTTATGGTTGCGGCGCTGATCTCCAAGATCATCGGAATGCTGTACAAGAGTCCACTTTCAACTACACTGGGAAGTCAGAGCTTTGCACTTTTCCAGTTTGCACAGAATGTATATTTTATCCTGCTGATGATCGCGTCCTTCAGTATTCCTCAGGCTGTATCCAAGATCATGGCGGAGAAGATCGCTTTTCACAGATATAAGGATGCACAGAAGGTATTTTACGGTGCACTGATCTATGCGGCAGTTGCCGGCGGTATCGTGGCGCTGATCTGTGTATTTGGTGCAGGGATCCTGGTTCCGGACAGTATGGCTAACGCCCGTCTGGCACTGCAGATGCTTGCGCCCACAATTTTCATGTCCGGTCTCTGCGGTGTATTCCGTGGATATTTCCAGGCATACCGCAATATGATGCCTACATCGATCTCGCAGATCATTGAGCAGATCTTTGTGGCAACCTTTGCGCTTCTGATGTCACATGTATTTATCCAGCATTTTTCCGCAACAGGAGATATGGATCTGGTCCATCGCTGGGGTGCGGCAGGTGCTACCATGGGTACCGGAGCAGGTGTGGCTTCCGCGCTGATCTTTATGCTGATCGTTTATGGGGTAAACCGTAAGATCATCCGGAAAAGGATCGTCAATGACCGCCATTCTGTAAATGAGAGTATGGGTCATGTAATGAGTAATATCGTGCTCATCATCATGCCAATCATTCTCAGTGCTTTTATTTATAATGTAAACGGATATATCAACAGTTATATGTATTCCGGTATCATGGATATCAAGGGTGCTGCCAAGGACGTGATCCAGACCTTGTATTCCGAGTACGGATATTATATGACGCTGATCAATATCCCGCTTACCCTGGCAAGTACAGCACCGACATCTATGATCCCTGAGGTTTCCGCGCATTATGCAATGCACGATATTGAAGGGGCAAATATGAAGACAGACCGTGCCACATGGATCAGTATGCTGATCTCCATTCCGGCGGCAGTAGGTCTTGCAGTTCTTTCCGGACCGATCACGAGACTGATCTTCCCGGGAACCAATGGCGTAGGCGGACAGCTTCTGATCCTGGGAGGAATCACCATTATCCTGAATGGCAACTCCAATATCACCAACGGTGTACTTCAGGGAATCGGCAAGCCGAAGCTCCCGATGATCCATGCAGCCATTGCACTGGTGGCAGATGTGATAGCCATGGCCCTGCTTCTGGTATTTACCAATCTTGGCGTTTATACCATTGTCATCGCCCAGATCGTTTATGCAGTTGTGATGTGTCTTCTCAACGACCGTTCCATCAAGAAATATATGGGCTATAAGAATCCATGGAGAAGTGCTTATTTAAGCCCGTTCCTTGCATCTATCCCGATGGGGGTTGTTGCGGGAGTGGTGTATTACGGTCTGTATGCACTGATCCATTCCAATGTGATCTGCCTAGGTATTTCCGTGATCCTGGCAGCAGTTGTATACTTTATTGTATATCTGTTTGTAAGCAAGCCCGGTGAAGAAGAGCTGGGTATGATGCCTGGTGGAAGATATATGAAGAAGCTGGCGAGAATGATGAAGATCATCTGATCTGTAAGTCCGATCAGTAAACGGCAATACAGTTATTCGGTGCAGAACTCAAAGTGAACACAGCTAGCACATGAAAAAATACTCACAGATTTGTTCCGGCAGATTTCCAGCCGGAGGATCTGTGAGTATTTTTTATTGTATCAGGTCTCTGGAAATGCAGGCTTTTGAAGAAGGGATTCCTTTTAGACTTTTTTCTGTGAAAACAGTCTTATGATCTCCAGAGTAACGTTCACAGCGGCATCCATTCCTTCTGCTGTAATATGCTCATAAGGCCCGTGATAGGCATGTCCGCCGGTTCCGAGATTCGGGCAGGGCAGTCCCATAAAGCTTAACTGTGCACCGTCTGTGCCGCCGCGGATAGGCAGGATCAGCGGTGTGACACCGCAGCTGTGGCAGGCTTCCTCAGCCAGAGATATCAGCCATGGGCAGGTATCGATGATCTCTTTCATATTGCGGTACTGCTGGGCGATGGTAAGAGTTACGGTACCTTCCCCCCATTTTTCATTGAGGATCTCCGTGATATGTGTGAGCGTTTTCTGACGGATCTCAAAAGAAGCGGCATCGTGATCCCGGACAATATACTGAAGCTCAGCCTGGGAAACATCTCCTTTCATGGAACACAGATGGAAAAATCCTTCGTAATCATCTGTATTCCTGGGAGTGTCCGCTGCCGGAAGCATGGAGTTAAATTCCATGGCAACGAGGGCTGCGTTGATCATAGTATTTTTGGAAGAACCGGGATGTACATTAACACCCTGGAAGGTTATTTTTGCACTGCAGGCGTTAAAGTTTTCGTACTGGATCTCGCCTTCCGTATCACCGTCCAGGGTATATGCATAATCCGCACCGAATTTTTTTACATCAAAGTGGGCCGGTCCCATGCCGATCTCTTCATCCGGAGTAAAAGCAACGCAGAGAGGTCCGTGAGGTATTTTTTCCGTAAGGATATGCTCCAGCGCAGTGAGGATCTCTGCAATGCCGGCCTTGTCGTCTGCGCCCAGGATCGTGGTTCCGTCTGAGGTGATCAGGGTACGCCCGGCAAGTGAAGCAAGATGGGGGAACATTTCCGGGGAAAGAGTTCTGCCGCTTGTGCCGAGAGGGAGATCTTTTCCATCGTACTCCTTTGTGACCACCGGTGTGACTGCATGGTCGCAGAAATCGGAAACTGTATCCATATGAGCGATAAAGCCCAGTGCTTTGCAGTGCTCCAGACCTTCTGTAGCAGGAAGATGTGCATAAACGTAACAGTGTTCATCCAGAGACACATCAGAGATCCCAAGGCCTTTCAGTTCCTCCACAAGAAGCCGGGCCAGGTTAAACTGGCACTGGGAAGAGGGGGAAGAAGAGCTTTCTTCATTGCTGGGGGTGGATATTTTTACATAGGATAGAAGTCGTTGGTATGCTTTCATAGAAGAATATTCCTTTCTGAAAAATTCCTTCCGGAACAGACAGCAGCTGTATTTATGGAATCCGCCTGTTTTTCCGGAGATAATAACAGTATACCACACAGTATCCGTATATTTTCAGAAAAAATATCCCACGATGTGAAAACCTGTGCTATAATCTGTGAGATAATAAAAAACAGGAGGATTTGAGAGTGGAAAAAAGAATCATACAGGTCGAAGAAAAAGTACCTGCAAAGATGCTGATACCGTTAAGTATCCAGCATATGTTCGCCATGTTCGGAGCATCCGTACTGGTGCCATTCCTTTTTGGTATCAGTCCGGCTATTGTGCTTCTGATGAATGGTGTGGGAACACTCCTTTTTATTTTCATCACAAAAGGAAAGGCACCGGCTTATTTGGGCTCCAGTTTTGCCTTCCTTTCACCGGCTCTTCTGGTGATCAGCAAGTATGGATATGAGTATGCTCTTGGTGGTTTCGTTGTTCTGGGTATTGCTGGTATGTGCGTGGCATTGATCGTCCGCCAGTGCGGAACAGACTGGATCGATATCGTGCTTCCTACAGCGGCAATGGGACCGGTAGTGGCACTGATCGGTCTGGAACTTGCGGGAAATGCAGCAAGTACGGCAGGACTTCTGGACGAGAAGGTAGATCCGAAGAATGTGATCGTATTTCTGGTCACACTTGGAGTTGCGGTATTCGGGCAGATCCTGTTCCGGGGCTTCCTTTCTGTGATTCCGATCCTGATCGCGATCATTGTGGGATATGTGGCAGCAGGTGCATGCGGGCTTCTGGATTTTACACAGGTAAGGGAAGCGGCATTTTTGGCTCTTCCCAACTTTACATCTCCGAAATTTAATTTTGAGGCCATTATGACGATCTTTCCGGCATTGCTTCTGGTAACCTCCGAGCATATCGGCCATCAGATCGTAACTGGAAAGATCGTTGGAAGAAATCTTCTGAAAGATCCGGGTCTCCACAGATCCCTGTTTGCAGATTTCTTCTCTACCACAGTTTCCGGATGCCTTGGTTCTGTGCCGACAACTACTTACGGTGAGAACATCGGTGTCATGGCAGTGACAAAGGTTTACAGTGTACAGGTGATCGGTGGTGCGGCAGTGCTTTCTATCTGCTGTTCCTTCCTTGGCAAACTGGCAGCCCTGATCAGTACCATTCCCGGTCCGGTGATCGGTGGGATTTCCTTCCTTCTTTACGGAATGATCGGAACCTCCGGCCTTCGTATGCTGGTTGACAATCACGTGGATTACAGCAAGTCCAGAAATCTGACGCTGACAAGCGTTGTCTTTGTTGTAGGTCTTTCCGGAATTGCCCTGAAGCTTGGAAATGTTGAGCTTACCGGTATGGTGCTGGCATGTGTGGTTGCCATGGCATTAAGCCTTGTATTCTATATTCTGGACAAACTGAAGCTGACCAACGATCAGTGACAGGAAATATATTGCATAAAAAGCAGATGAAGAGGGAAATCTTTTTATCTGCTTTTTTGCATTCAGAGAGGAAAAAGAAATCATGTATGGGAAGCTTTTTGTCGGATTTTCAGAGATCCTGTCAACAAAAAAACAGAGGGATTTTCAAGTATCTTATTGACAATCATTCCGTTTTATAATACTATGTAATACAGAAAACACGAACAAAGGTTCGGATTAAAGGAAACCTGATTAGAAAGAGAATAAAGAATAGGAGATTACATAATGATCAGTGAAGAGAAGCAGAAGGCGCTGGAAGCGGCTCTTGGAAATATTGAGAAACAGTTCGGTAAAGGCTCTGTCATGAAGCTTGGAGATTCCAGTTCCCATATGCAGGTGGAGGCAGTTCCCACAGGATGCTTAAGCCTGGATATCGCCCTTGGCGTAGGTGGTGTTCCCAAGGGACGTATCGTGGAGATCTACGGACCGGAGTCCAGTGGTAAGACAACGGTAGCCTTACATATGGTCGCTGAAGTGCAGAAGAGAGGCGGAATCGCAGGATTTATCGATGCGGAGCATGCTCTTGATCCTGTTTATGCCAAGAGTATAGGTGTTGATATCGACAACCTTTATATTTCACAGCCGGATAACGGAGAGCAGGCGCTGGAGATCACAGAGACTATGGTACGTTCCGGTGCTGTGGATATCGTGATCGTGGACTCTGTTGCAGCCCTGGTCCCCAAGGCTGAGATCGAAGGAGATATGGGAGACAGCCATGTAGGTCTGCAGGCCCGTCTGATGTCACAGGCACTCCGTAAACTGACAGCTGTTATCAGCAAGTCCAACTGCGTGGTGATCTTTATCAACCAGCTTCGTGAAAAGGTTGGAGTGATGTTTGGCAATCCGGAAACTACAACCGGTGGACGTGCGCTGAAATTCTATGCATCTGTCCGTATGGATGTACGCCGTGTGGAAACATTGAAGCAGGGTGGTGAGATGGTCGGAAACCACACCCGTGTGAAAGTAGTTAAGAACAAGGTGGCTCCGCCATTTAAGCAGGCAGAATTTGATATCATGTTCGGAACCGGTATTTCCAGAGAGGGAGATATCCTGGATCTGGCTGCAGAATGCTCCATCGTAAACAAGAGCGGAGCCTGGTATGCATATGAGGGGGATAAGATCGGACAGGGACGTGAGAATGCCAAATTATTCCTGAGAGAGCATCCGGAGATCCGCGATGAGATCGAGAAGAAGGTTCGTGTACATTATCATCTGGATCCGGCAGATGAGACAGCAGAAGCAGCAGTACAGGCAGAAGATACAGAGAAGGAAGAGTAATCCATGCTGGATCTGGAAGAACGAAACCGTGCAAGAAAGAAAGCCATGCGGCTTCTGGAACATATGGACCGCACAGAGAAAGGCCTGACGGATAAACTCCGTCAGGCTGAATTTTCACCGGAGGCAGTAGAAGATGCCATTGCTTATGTGAAGTCCTATGGGTATATCAACGATGCCCGTTATGCCAGAACCTATATCTCCTTCCGCATGGAAACCAGGAGCCGTCAGAAGATCCTCTCGGAACTTCAGTTAAAGGGTGTGGACCGTCAGACTGCCCTGGATGCCTGGAATGAGATGGAAGAGCTTATGGAACCGGACGAGCGGGAGGTATTACGCAGGACGATCGAGAAGAAATATGCGCCGGACACAGAGCTTGATGAAGGACAGATGCGAAGGCTGTATGGATATCTGGCCAGACGAGCGTTCCGGTATGAGGATATTTCCCATACCCTGGAAGAAATGAACATCCGGGTGAACCGTGATATGGAATGACTCTGCGGAGAAAAAGAGCCAGTTTATATATGCTAACCAAAATCTGCTTTTTCATGAGAAAAACTTGACATAAATGTGAAAAACAGCTAAACTTGTATTGTTGTATTTGTACAATGAAAACTAAATAAGGAGGTGCTCCTGTGGCAGGCACAATTATCGGTGTTATTGTCGCTGTGGTAGTCACGCTACTTATTGCAGTTCCTGTTACTTGCAAGGTTGCTGTTGACAAGAAAGTACGCAAGGATGCGGAAATCATAGGTACAGCAGAGGATAAGGCAAGGAATATTCTTGATGAAGCATTGAAAGCAGCAGAGACCAAGAAACGTGAAACTTTACTTGAAGTAAAGGAAGAATCTCTGCGAACTAAAAATGAACTGGAAAGGGAAACCAAGGAACGGAGAAACGAGCTGCAGAGATACGAGAAGCGAGTTTTGTCAAAAGAGGAATCTGTTGACAAAAAAGCCAATGCAGTGGAGAAGCGTGAGCTGGAATGTACAGCGAAATTTAACGAGTTACAAGAAAAAGAAAAACGAGTAAATGAACTTGAGGAAAAAGGAGTACAGGAACTGGAACGAGTTTCAGGTCTTACCTCCGAACAGGCAAAAGAAGAATTACTGAAATCTGTAGAAGATGACGTAAAGGTGGATGTTGCAAGACTCTATAAAGAGCTTGAGAACAGAGCAAAGGAAGATGCCAATAAGAAAGCCAGGGAATATGTAGTCAATGCCATTCAGAAATGTGCAGTGGATCATGTTTCCGAGACAACGATTTCTGTGGTACAGCTTCCAAGTGATGAAATGAAGGGAAGGATCATCGGTCGTGAAGGCCGTAACATCCGTACACTTGAGACACTTACCGGTGTGGATCTGATCATTGATGATACACCGGAGGCAGTGGTACTCTCCGCATTTGATCCGATCAGGAGAGAGATCGCCAGAGTGGCTCTTGAGAAACTGATCGTGGATGGACGTATCCATCCGGCAAGAATTGAAGAGATGGTAGAGAAAGCCCAGAAAGAAGTGGAAGCACAGATCCGGGAAGATGGTGAGAATGCTGCCATGGATGTAGGGGTACATGGAATCCATCCGGAACTTCTGAAGCTTCTTGGACGTATGAAATTCCGTTCAAGCTATGGACAGAATGCTCTGAGACATTCAATTGAGGTTGCACAGCTTTCCGGACTTCTTGCAGGAGAAGTTGGTGTGGATGTGCGTATGGCCAAGCGTGCCGGACTTCTTCATGACATTGGTAAATCCATTGACCATGAGGTAGAAGGTTCTCATATTCAGATCGGTGTGGATCTCTGCAAGAAATACAAGGAGTCCCCGATCGTTATCAACACGGTTGCGTCTCATCATGGTGATGTGGAGCCGGAATCTCTGATCGCGTGTATTGTACAGGCTGCTGATGCAATTTCCGCAGCAAGACCTGGAGCAAGACGTGAGACCCTGGAAACCTATACTAATCGTCTGAAACAGCTTGAGGATATCACCAATGAATTCAAAGGTGTAGAGAAATCTTTTGCTATTCAGGCAGGAAGAGAAATTCGTGTTATGGTCGTGCCGGATCATGTAAGTGATGCAGATATGGTTCTCCTTGCAAGAGATATTGCAAAGCAGATCGAGGCAGAGCTTGAGTATCCTGGACAGATCAAAGTTAATGTGATCCGTGAAAGCAGAGCGGTTGACTACGCAAAATAAGCTTTCAATGGAAGAAAGTTCTGGAAATATCAAAGGTCGGACAGCTTTTTAGCTGGCCGGCCTTTTTGTCATGTGGAAAAACGGTCATATTACCGGAAAAACAGGCGTAAACTGGTACAGGGTGAGTAAATGGAGAGTAAGACAGAGAACCGGAAGTGGAAAAATGCCGGACGTTTTCCGGCGGAGCTTCTTTTTATGACCGGATTTTTTGCGGGAAATGTGTTGCCAAATCTGATCTGGAAAATGGAGTGGAAACAGAAAACCCTGGCTTCTTTTTATCTGATCCGCAGCTTTGCAGGAAAAGATATTTCCGGCGGAGCTTATTTCCTGGAAGTGCTGCGACGAAGAGGAGGTTTTTTTCTTCTGTTGTTTTTATGCGGATTTACAATATTCGGAGTGCCTTTGACGGTCGCATATATGCTGTTTTTGGGAATAGAGACAGGAATGATCCTGGCATTATCGGTTCTGGAATTTGGTATTTATGGCGGTGTGGCCGGCGCCGGACTTCTGATGCCGCAGTATCTGGTCTATATTCCGGCGTATTTTTATCTTGCAGGTATCGTATACAGACAATCGTATGGGATCTGGAAAAATTATGGACTTGTGCCGCAGAAAACAGGGGCTTATTTTCGGCAGGGGATCACAGTTTTTCTGCTGTATACAGGAGGAATCCTCGCAGAAAGTTTTCTGAATCCCTGGATCGTAGAAAAAGTTATAAAGGGCCTGAAATTTTTTTGAGGAAAATTTCCACAATATCTAGTAATGGTTTCCATAAAATCTGCGATATTTGGTGGTTTGCGCCGGAAAGTGTTGAAATTGTGCGGTTTTACGATGAAAAACTGTTTGATTTTATGTAAAATTCACAGTATAATTCAGTCATAAACGAGTATGATTTTAGAGAAACGGGATGCAGAGAAATGGACATAGAGATACGGGAATTTATTACATATTTACATAATAGAAAAAGGACGTCACATAATACAGAAGTATCTTACCAGAGAGACCTGAAGAAGATGGCAGTGTATTTTGCAGATCGTGGGATCTATGATATCCGAGATGTAGGAGAACTGGAGCTGGAAGGCTATCTCAGCTATATGGAGAGAGGACAGTTCGCTTCCTCAACGATCTCCAGAAATGTAGCATCTATCCGTGCCTTGTTTCAGTATCTTTATCAGGAGAACAGGATCGAGAGGGATCCGTCTCTGGAACTGAAGCCGCCCAAGGTTGAGAAGCGGATGCCGGAGATCCTTACTGTGGATGAGGTAGACCGCCTTTTGAAACAGCCGGATCTGAATACACCGAAGGGAATCCGGGACAGTGCCATGCTGGAGCTTTTGTATGCTACAGGAATGCGCGTCAGTGAACTTTTGCGGCTGAACCTGGAGGATCTCAATCTGCGGCTTGGTTATGTAGTCTGTCACGATGAGGATAAGGAACGGGTGATCCCGATAGGAAATGTATGCAAAACAGCCATGGAGAAATATCTGAAGGAAGCCCGTGGAAAATTTGTGAAAGAAAATGAGACGGAGAGTCTTTTTACCAACTGTTCAGGAAAATCCATGAGCAGACAGGGATTCTGGAAGGTTCTGAAGGGATATGCAGAGGAAGCCGGGATCCAGCATGATATCACGCCGCATACACTGAGACATTCTTTTGCCGCACATATGCTGCAGAATGGAGCGGACGTGAAGAGTGTGCAGGAAATGCTTGGACATTCGGATATTTCCACCACACAGGTCTATCTGAATTTTGGCGTTGCGAAAATGCGAGACGTATATATGAAAGCACATCCGAGGCATTGATCTGTAAGAAATAATATAAAAAACGCGTTCAAAAAAGAACCGGCAGCTTCCAAAATGGAAGAATGCCGGTTCTTTTTTTTGAACATAAAGTGTAAAAGGATCACAAATATCCGTTTCCTGAACTGCAGATCAGACAGATCTTAGCAATTTTCAGCAATCGTGTAAAGCAGCTTCTCAGACTCATCCCAACCAAGGCAGGCATCTGTGATGGATTTTCCGTAGATGTGATCTCCACCGATCTTCTGGTTGCCTGGCTCGATATAGCTCTCGATCATGAGACCCTTTACCATGGAGTGAAGCTCAGGATCTACCTGACGGCTGTGAAGAACCTCACTTGCGATACGAACCTGCTGCTCGTAATGCTTGTTGGAGTTGGAGTGGTTGGTATCCACGATCACTGCCGGGTTGGCAAGGTTCTTTGCATGGTATTTATCATAGAGAAGACGAAGATCCTCGTAATGGTAGTTTGGGATTGCTTCCCCATGCTTGTTTACTGCACCACGAAGGATTGCGTGAGAGAGTGGATTACCGGTGGTCTCAACCTCCCAGCTTCTGTAAATAAAACGATGAGCGCCCTGTGCTGCAACAATGGAGTTCAGCATAACGCTGTAGTCACCACTGGTAGGATTCTTCATACCAGCCGGAACATCCATGCCGCTGACAGTGAGTCTGTGCTGCTGATCTTCAACAGAACGTGCGCCTACAGCAACGTAGGAAAGCAGATCAGAGAGATAACGGTAGTTCTCCGGGTAAAGCATCTCATCTGCACAGGTGAAGCCGCTTTCGCGGATAGCGCGCATGTGCATCTTACGGATCGCGATCAGTCCGGCAAGAAGGTTCGGTTTTTTCTCAGGATCCGGCTGATGGACCATTCCCTTGTATCCTTCACCGGTCGTACGTGGTTTGTTTGTGTAAACACGCGGGATGATAAGGACTTTATCCTCGATCTTTTCCTGAACTTTGCGAAGTCTTAAAAGATAATCGCATACGGCATCTTCGTTATCTGCAGAACATGGTCCGATGATAGCGAGGAATTTATCGGATTTTCCGGTGAAAACGTCGCGAATCTCAGCATCGCGTTTCTCCTTGAGCGCCTGAAGTTCAGCATCGAGCGGATACTGATTGCGGATTTCCTCAGGAGTTGGCAGTTTTTTTATGAATTCAAAACTCATAGTACTTTATTCCTCCATAACTATAGACATTTCGATTATTTATTATAAACGATTATTGGCCGATTGTCGATAGGGAAATTTTAGCGCTTTCACGTGTAGAAGAGTAAGCAGCAGCTCACCCAGAAAAATCCCGTAAAAATAGCCTCGGATCCCTGTTGCCGGAATTATAAAAACAACGGAGAAAATACGGATGAGAATGCCGGCAATACTGTGTATCAGACAGAGCCCCGGTTTTCCAAGTCCCTGCAGGATGCTGGTGAGCATGGTGTTTGTATAAAGAAAAGGACAGATAAAAGACAGATACCGTATGTAGGTGCCGGCAGTCTGGCTGTGAAAAAGCAATGTTCCGAGGAATGGGCCAAAAAGAAAGAATCCGCTTCCGCATAGAAATCCCAGGAACATGCACAGAAAAAAGGTCTGATCTGTGACACGGCGGATCTGCTTCTGCTTTCCCAGTGCATCAAGCTGTGCGATGGAAGGCATCAGCATTACAGCAGCGGAAGACGTAAGTGTGGAAGGAAACAGGAGCAGGGGCAGTGCCATTCCTGTAAAGAGCCCATAGATCTTCAGTGAGTCTGAGGCTGTCATGCCGGAACGCAGAAGCATCTGTGGGATCAGGACCGCTTCTATGCTGCCGAGAAGTGTCAGAAGGATCCTGTTCAGGGAAATGGGAAAAGACAGTGTGAAAAGGTCCTTTATCAGCGGAAAGATCCTGACGGGAGTCTTTTCGTGTATAGGGTGATTTCCGAAATGAAAGGAAACTACCAGCAGCGACACCAGCGAAGCGGCAGTCTCTCCGGCAAGGGAACCTCCCGCTGCGATCAATGCAGTGATCGGACGCCCTTCGGAAAGAAAGATCAGATATAGGATATAGGTAGTGCCGATCCGTGCAGACTGCTCCGAAAGCTGCACGACTGCCGGAACAGAGGCTTTTTTTCGGGCATAATAATAGCTGTCAATGCAGGAATGAATGGCACAGAGAGGAATACTGACAGCTGTTATGCGAAGAAGACCGGCAGTCTGCGGTGTTTTCAGAATTGCGGAAGCAAAAAAATATGCGTGCTGAAAAAGCAGAAAACCGGCTGCAGCAGAAAAAAAGACAGCCATAAGTGTTCCTGTGACCAGCGAAAAACGTGCCTCCTTTTTCTCTTGAAGGGCAAGTCTGGACGCGATCAGGCGTGAAAGGGCAGACTGGATCCCTGTATAGGATAAAGCGGCCATAAGTCCCTGGAGAGGAAGAACCAGCTGATACAAACCAAGACCTTCCGCACCAATGGCATGGGAGAGGAATATTCTATAAAAGAAACCTGCGATACGGCTGATAAGGCCTGTGCAGGCAAGAATCAGGGTTCCTTTGAGAAATATTTTTTTTGACATGGATAACCTTGAGTCTTTTTTGTCAGTATATGAAGAAGTTAGTCTTGACAGAACCATATGTTTCTGATAGAGTAAACATGAAATCCGAGGAAAACACTGGGAATTGAAAAAGAGGTGAGCGGATGAAACTGTCAACAAGAGCAAAATACGGACTTAAGGCTTTGATAGACCTTGGTCTTTACAGTGAAAAAGAAGCGGTCTCGCTTCAGAGTATTGCGGGCCGTCAGAATATATCAGTCAGCTATCTGGAGCAGCTGATGGCACTTTTGAAGAAAGCGGGCCTTGTGAAGAGTGTCCGCGGCGCAGCCGGAGGATACTTCCTTGGAAGACCGGCAGAAGAGATTTCAGTGGGAGATATCCTTCGTGTCCTGGAGGGTGGCCTGGAGGCTGCAACATGTCCGGGAACAGAAGGTGACGGTGGCTGCCAGGGTTCTGATCTCTGCGTGGCTAAATTAGTGTGGAAGAGGATCAACGACAGCATCACAGATGCAGTGGATACCCTGATGCTCAGTGAGCTGATCGAAGAAAGCCGGAGAATACACGAAAAATAATTATCCTGAACAGGAGGAAAAGAAAATGGGAAAAATGATATATCTGGACAATGCGGCTACCACAAAGACCGCACCGGAAGTTGTGGAGGCTATGCTGCCGTATTTTACAGAGTTTTATGGAAATGCTTCAACCGTTTATGATTTTGCGGCAAACAGCAAGGCTGCCATCGCAAAGGCAAGACAGCAGATCGCAGATGTGATCGGAGCCAAAAAAGAGGAGATCTATTTTACTGCAGGTGGTTCCGAGTCTGATAACTGGGCTCTGAAAGCGACCTTTGAGGCATATAAAAATAAAGGAAACCATATCATCACAACAAAGATCGAGCATCATGCCATCCTTCATACCTGCGAGTACCTTGAAAAAGAGCGTGGTGCCAAGGTCACATACCTGGATGTAGATGAGAATGGTTTCATTGACCTGGATGAGCTTCAGAAAGCCATCACACCGGAGACCATCCTGATCTCTGTTATGGCTGCAAACAATGAGATTGGTACTCTTGAGCCGCTGAAAGAGATCGGACAGATCGCACATGAGCATGGAATCCTGTTCCATACAGATGCTGTTCAGGCATTCGGCCAGATCCCGATCAATGTAGATGAGTTCAATATCGATATGCTCAGCTCCAGCGGACATAAGATCAACGGACCGAAGGGAATCGGCTTCCTCTATATCCGTAAGGGCGTTAAGATCCGCTCCTTCGTACATGGCGGAGCACAGGAGAGAAAACGTCGTGCAGGTACAGAGAACGTTCCTGGTATCGTAGGATACGGTCTTGCAGCAGAGCGTGCAAACAAGTCCATGAAAGAGCGTACTGCAAAAGAAATCGAGATCAGAGATCATATGATCAGCAGGATCCTCACAGAGATCCCGTACGTACGTCTCAATGGAGATAAAGTAAAACGTCTTCCGAACAACGTAAATGTAAGCATCCAGTTCATCGAGGGAGAGTCACTTCTTCTGATGCTTGATAATTTCGGAATCTGTGCATCCAGCGGTTCCGCATGTACATCCGGTTCTCTGGATCCGTCACACGTTCTGTTAGCTATCGGTCTTCCTCATGAGATCGCACACGGATCTCTCCGTATGACCTTAAGCGAGGAGACGACAATGGAGGATGTTGATTTTGTAGTAGATAAGCTGAAAGATATTACTGCAAACTTAAGAAGCATGTCTCCATTATATGAAGATTTTATTAAAAAGCAGAAAAAATAATAAAAATACTTGCCAGGAGGAAAAAATAATGTATAGTGAAAAAGTAATGGATCATTTTCAGCATCCACGTAATGTCGGTGAGATCGAGAACGCAAGTGGCGTGGGTACTGTAGGAAATGCAAAATGCGGTGATATTATGAGAATATTCCTTGATATCGATGACGAAACTCATATTATCAAAGACTGCAAATTTAAAACATTTGGATGCGGTGCAGCAGTTGCAACAAGCAGCATGGCAACAGAACTTGTAATGGGCAAGACCATTGAGGAAGCTATGGAAGTAACCAACAAGGCCGTTATGGAGGCTCTGGACGGACTTCCGCCGGTAAAGATCCACTGTTCCCTGCTTGCTGAGGAAGCAATTCATGCAGCTCTCTGGGATTATGCAGAGAAACATCACATTAAGATCGAGGGTCTTTCCAAACCGAAGTCTGATATCCACGAGGGTGAAGAGGATACAGAAGAGGAGTATTGATTCCTTTTATTTACGATCATAACCGGGGCATGAGCAAGCTTCAGTCGAACAGAACCGTAAGCCATTGAAAGGACAGGTAAGTAAGAAGCATGACAGGACTTACGAACGAAGAAGTTCAGGAAAGAATTGCGCAGGGCCAGGTAAATAATAACGAAAACCCCAACACCAGGACATATAAGCAGATCATTCTGGAGAATACGTTGACATTCTTCAATTTTCTGAACCTGGTGCTGCTGGTTCTCGTACTGCTGGTTGGTTCCTACAAAAACTCCATGTTTGTAGGAATCATTTTTATTAATACCGTGATCGGGATCATTCAGGAGGTCCGTGCCAAGAAGACGATTGACAAGCTGGCCATCCTGACAGAATCCAAGACGGTTGTTCTGCGTGAAGGAAAAAAATGGAAAATTTCTACAGAGAAGCTGGTTGTCGATGATCTGATATTCCTGAAGGCCGGAGAACAGGTTCCGGCAGATGCGAAGATCCTGGAGGGAAGTCTTGAGGTCAATGAATCTCTGCTTACCGGTGAGGCAGACAATCTTCCGAAGAATCCGGGAGATGAGCTTTTTTCCGGAAGCTTTGTGACGGCGGGACAGGCCTGTTGCCAGATCATCCATGTGGGAAGTGACAACTATGCGTCAAGGATCACCAGCGAGGCAAAGGAATTCAAACGCCATAATTCAGAGCTTAGAAATTCCCTGAATGCCATTCTGAAGGTGATCAGTATCATTATCGTACCAATGGGTGCGCTGCTTTTTTATAAACAGTATTATTTTGTGGGAGACAATATCCGGGATTCTGTTGTCAATATGGTTGCAGCGGTCCTGGGAATGATCCCGGAGGGACTGGTCCTTCTTACCAGTGTGGCACTGACTCTGGGTGCGCTGAAGCTTGCCCAGAAGAAGACGCTGGTGCAGGAGCTGTACTGTATAGAAACTCTTGCACGCGTGGATACGCTCTGCCTGGATAAGACAGGAACTATCACAGAGGGTACCATGTGTGTGGAGGCGGTGGAGAACTATCCGCCGGTGTATGATGAGATTTCAGAGACAATATCCGGGAAAGATCCTGAATCCGGCGAAGGTGACAGCGATGGAACTGAGAGTTCTGCGACTTCTGCAGTTTCAGCAACAGATGCGATCGCAAAGGAGGATGGAAGCGCGAATCTCGTATTACAGGAAAAGTCAGAAGCTGACCCGGAGAAACATAGTCAGGAAGATCCGGAGAAGACCCGGGAGATCGAGCATATCATGGGAAATCTGCTTTCTGTGCTGAAGGATCAGAATGCCACTGCCGATGCACTCAGGGCAAGATTTAAAGTATCTCAGGATATGGAGCTGGATCATGTGATCCCGTTTTCTTCTGACAGGAAGTACAGCGGATCTGCATTTACAGATACAGGTACTTATCTGATGGGTGCAGCGCAGTTTCTTTTTCCGGAAGGGAACCCGGAGCTGATGGAGTATTGTGGCAGATTTGCAGAGGAAGGTCTTCGTGTGTTGGTTCTTGCCCATAGTGTAAATGTGAGTGAGGGAGCGGAGCTTCCGGAGGGACTGGAACCTGTCGGACTTTTGCTTATTACCGATGTGATCCGTGCAGAGGCACCGGATACGCTGGCATATTTCGAAAGTCAGGGTGTTGATCTGAAAGTGATCTCCGGTGATGATCCGGTGACGGTTTCTGCAATTGCCAGACGTGCCGGCCTTAAAAATGCAGAGCATTATATAGATGCGACAACGATCACAACTCAGGAACAGATGGACGAGGCAGTTGCAGAATATAGTGTGTTCGGGCGTGTAACACCTCAGCAGAAGCAGGCAATGGTGAAGTCTTTACAGGCTCAGAAGCATACGGTTGCCATGACCGGTGATGGTGTCAATGATGTTCTGGCGCTTAAAGAGGCGGACTGCAGTATTGCCATGGCTGAGGGCAGTGATGCTGCCAAGAATATTGCCAATGTGGTATTGCTGGATTCTAATTTTGCAGCAATGCCGGAAATTGTGAATCAGGGACGCCGGGTTGTAAATAATATCCGTACTGCGGCATCGATGTTTCTGATCAAAACGATTTTTTCCGTGCTGCTGTCACTGATCACGATCTTCTTCGGGGATTCCTATCCCTTTGAGCCGATCCAGATGTCTCTGATCAGTGCCTGCGCTGTTGGTATTCCTACATTCCTTCTGGCACAGGAGAATAATTATGAGAAGATCGACCATACATTTTTGCGTCATGTATTTATGAATGCATTTCCGGCTGCTGTGACCATCACGGGCTGTGTGTTCAGTGTGATGCTGGTATGCCAGAATGTATACCATTCCAATGCTATGCTGAATACAGCCTGTGTGCTTGTAACAGGATGGAATTATATGGCAGCACTTAAGACAGTTTACGCACCTCTGAATAAGTATCGAAAGGTGATCATTTACAGTATGCAGGTGATCTTTTTCGGTGCGGCGGTGGTTCTGCAGAATCTTCTGACACTGGGATCGCTGGAATTCGGAATGATCATTTTGGTGTTCCTTCTGATGACATTTTCTCCGATCCTGATCGATGTGATCACGGCCTGGCTCAGAAATATTTACAGCCGTTCGCTGGATAGTGGGGAACAGGGGAAATTTGCTGCATTTATTGATAAGCTGAGAAAATAATAATATGAGAAATAAAAAAGGACACTGCCCGTTGAAAATGGCAGTGTCCTTTTTTTGCAAATAAACTGTGAAGCAGTTATCCGGTGCAGAGCTGTGTAGAGAATGCAGATTGTGGATATCCGCCTGACAAAGCTATTATTTTGTGTGCATAAGCCAGATAAATCCGAAGGCCGGGATCTCTACAGCCTGTGCGTCTCTCTGAACTCCTGTGAGAAGATCTGTGTAGGTACCGTCCTGTTCGTTGATCCAGGCTACCTTATCCTGGTCGCTGAAGTTGTAGATGCAGATCAGCTTTTCTTCAGAAGTTTCTCTTACCAGGGCAAGGAGAGCTTTTTCCCAGGTTTCCAGTGTATGTGCAGAAACTTCAGGTGCAAATACCGGATGGCTGGCACGGATGGATTCCAGCTGCTCAAGACTGTTGAAAATGCGTCCCTGGATCGTTTCGGCATCGGCTCTGTTCCGGGCAAGTGCCCAGTTGAAACGTCCGTTGTGGAGCCAGCGGGGATCAGCTGCTTTGGAAATGTCTGTTTTATAGGTGTAGTCATTCAGCTGTCCGACCTCGTCACCGCTTCGAAGTACCGGAATTCCGGGGAGGGAAAGAAGCAATGCATGAAGTGCTACGTCATAGCGGATTCCCCGGCTGACACCCTCCATATTTCCTTCATAATCAAAACGCTCGATTCCTGCAAGAGATGCGGTTGTTCCGCAGAGCTCAGATTTCTCGGTTTCCGGATTTACATAAATTTCACCCCGGGCAAAGGAATCAGGGAAAATACCTGCCAGGAATTCATTCAGATAATCTCTGTGAGGCCCTTCTGTGATAAAGCTTCCTTTCAGGAAATCATAGTCCAGATTCCAGCGTACCGTGTTGCGGTTACGGAGGTAATTCTGGAATACCGGTGCCTGCGGAAGGTCTGCAGCTCTGTCGATTCCCCGGCGGAGAAGGGCAGTGTCCTTTGTGGCAACGGTATGCCAGAGATCGGACATCAGCTGGGTGCTGTTTACAATGTGAAGTTCCGGCATATCGGAAGTTCCGCCAAATGCAGCAGCCTCTGCAGGTGGGCGGTCTGTTTCGCCAAGGAGAAGAATTCCGGGGCATACGATCTCACACACCATTCGGGTCATACGCAGCAGAGAGTGAAGCTTCCAGAGATTTTCTTCCGGCATCATCGGAAGGACACCAAGGCTGAATACAGAAGCACCTTCATTTGCAAGCTCCAGGATCTGAAGAAGCATTGCATTGAAATAAGCCGGAGTCTGGAGCACACATGGCGCACCGGACTGTGGGTCATCCACAGAAAGACTTAACGGGATCTCAAGAGCCAGGCGGATACCTGCTTTCCTACAGTTAGCTGCAAGTGTGTACAGATCTTCGGAGGTTCCGATCTCCGGGATAATGCGAAGAGAGCAGTTGGAGGTTGCCTGGAAAAGATCTGTCAGGTACAGAGTGTCTGCATTACATTCGCTGATATAGTCCAGTTTATTAGATAGACCGGAAAGAGTATCTGCGAAGTCAGCAGGATTTACAGCCATTCCGGTGAAAGTAGTCTTACGGAACCAGTCAGGATCAGCAACGCAGGTCTGGTCAGCTTCCTTCATGGAAAGAGAACGCTCACGATAAATCTCTTTCATTTTTTTTGTGAGGCTTGAGAATGTGCCGGCAACTTCCGGATGATCGCGGAACAGCTCGCAGTAGAGCCATTTCAGATCATTGTAGTAGTATTTCAGACGTTTCTCGTAGAGGGCATCGTAAGCTGTGTCCTCCTTGGAAGTTTCGACTTTCAGAGGCTCGGTCTTGGAAGTAGTAACTTTCGCCGGTTCAGTCTTTGAGGTCTCAACCTTGATCGGCTCGGTCTTGGAAGTCTCGACCTTGATCGGTTCGGTCTTGGAAGTCTCGACCTTGATCGGCTCGGTCTTTGAGGTCTCAACCTTGATCGGCTCAGTCTTGGAAGTCTCGACCTTGATCGGTTCGGTCTTGGAAGTCTCGACTTTGATCGGTTCAGTTTTTGAGGTTTCGACTTTAAGCGTTTCCTTCTTTACGGTTTCAAGTTTTTTCACTTCGGCTTTAGCATTTTCAACAGATTTGGCAGCACTGGAACTGGTGCCGGCAGCAGAGGTATTTTTTTTCAGCTGCTTTTCTTTTTTTGCCTGCATGGCAGCTTTCTTTTTCTGGAGTCTTTTTGTTGACATATAGAGTTCCTCCTTAGATAAAATGATATTTTCGGTATAAAAATGTAAACTCTCTCACCGGAGAGAGAAACAGAGCTACAGCTTATGAAAAACAGGACGGCGGTTTTTAAATACAGCATAATAGGAAAAACCACATTCACGGAGAACATCAGCCGCCTTGTCAAAGGCATAGCCGATCTTATCCGGAGTATGGGCATCTGCACCGATGGTGATGATCTCACCGCCAAGCTCACGGTAACGTCGGATAATATTGACACATGGATTCGGTTCACCAAGCCCGTAGTGATAACCGCCTGTGTTCAGCTCGATTCCCACATTTTTGCGGATCAATGTCCGCAGGATCTCGTCCAGGATCTCCTTATATCGTCCGTAAGAATACTGACGGTTCTGATTTGGACCATAACGTACTACATAGTCGATATGTCCGTACACATCCATCTCGTCAAAAGCAGCGATATTTTCCAGGATGGATTCAAAATATTCCATGTAGCATGCGGATTCCTTACGGCCCTCAAAATAAGAAGGATAATAAGGATCGTATCCGTGCACCACATGGGAGGAACCAATAACGAAATCAAAGGGAACTTCTTTCAGAAGATCGGAAAAAGATTCTGCAAGCTGAGGCTGAAGTCCAAGCTCGATCCCGAAGTTAACCTGAATCTGGTCTTTAAAAGCATCCGCAAGACTCTCAAGTTTCTGACGGTATGCAGGGATGTTCAGGGAAAAATCAAGATTTTCCGGAGTATCGGGATAATCCGGATCAAAATGTTCAGTAAAACAGATTCCCGTGAGACCCTGGTCTGCGGCAGTCTGGATCATTTCTTCCATCGGTGTATCGGAATCTGCGGAAAAAGAGGAGTGCATATGGCAGTCCCATAAAATTTTCTGGTCCATTTTGTACCTCCATATTCAAGCCTTTATATTCTGTGACAATGATCGTATCTGCCTGTTATGAATCCGGGAAAGTCAAACTCCCAGCGGGAATATAGATATCCGTTTTGGGAATCAGCAGGACAGAACTTTCTATCAGAGAATTATAGCACATTTTTCAGAAATTTTCTTAATATTTATTTTAATGTTCTTTTTTATAAATAGCTCTTGAATTTTTGTTTGGAATTAGGTACAATATGAAACAGGTTGATGTTTCTTTAACAAAGGAACGATTTAAATCACCATTCAATTCATAGGAGGAATTTATCATGGCAGTAAAAGTTGCAATTAATGGTTTTGGACGTATCGGTCGTCTTGCATTCCGTCAGATGTTTGGAGCAGAAGGATTTGAGATCGTAGCAATCAACGATCTTACATCTCCTAAGATGCTTGCTCACTTATTAAAATATGATTCTACACAGGGAAGATATGCTCTTGCTGATAAAGTAACAGCAGGCGAGGATTCCATCACAGTAGACGGAAAAGAGATCAAAATCTATGCTAAGGCTAACGCTGCAGAGCTTCCATGGGGAGAGATCGGTGTAGACGTAGTTCTTGAGTGCACAGGTTTCTACACATCCAAAGACAAAGCTCAGGCTCATATCGATGCAGGTGCTAAGCACGTAGTTATTTCCGCTCCGGCTGGAAACGACCTTAAGACAATCGTTTACAACGTAAACCATCAGGGTCTTACAAACGAGGACAAGATCATCTCCGCAGCTTCCTGTACAACAAACTGCCTTGCACCAATGGCTAAGGCTCTTAACGATCTTGCACCGATCAAATCCGGTATCATGTGCACAATCCACGCTTACACAGGCGATCAGATGACACTTGACGGACCGCAGAGAAAAGGCGATCTGAGAAGATCCCGTGCAGCTGCAGTTAACATCGTTCCGAACAGCACAGGTGCTGCTAAAGCTATCGGACTTGTTATCCCAGAGCTTAACGGCAAACTTATCGGTTCTGCACAGCGTGTACCTACCCCAACAGGTTCTACAACAATCCTTACAGCAGTAGTTGAAGGAAACGTTACTAAAGAGCAGATCAACGCAGCTATGAAAGCAGCTTCCAATGAGTCCTTCGGATACAACGAGGATGAGATCGTATCCAGCGATATCGTTGGTATGAGATTTGGTTCCCTCTTCGATGCTACTCAGACAATGGTACTTCCACTTGAGAATGGCACAACAGAGGTTCAGGTAGTTTCCTGGTATGACAACGAGAACTCCTACACAAGCCAGATGGTTCGTACAATCAAGCACTTCGGAAAACTTCTGAACGCTTAATTTTCTGCGAACGGGTGTAGAAGAATAGACTCAGAAAGGGTCCGGTCTGAAGAGGACCGGGCCCTTTTTTTCCAAAAGACCAAACAAAAAAATGTCTGAGGAATGACTGTTAACAGAGCGGACAACAATACCGCTCGCCCTTATTCATCTGCTTTTGCAGAAATAAAAGTTAAGGAGATATAGAGATGCTGAACAAAAAAAGTGTTGACGATATCAATGTAAAAGGACAGAAAGTACTTGTAAGATGCGACTTCAATGTTCCGCTTCAGGATGGAAAGATCACAGATGAGAACCGTCTTGTAGCTGCTCTTCCTACAATCAAGAAACTGATCGCAGACGGCGGAAAGGTTATCCTTTGCTCCCACCTTGGAAAACCGAAGGGAGAGCCGAAACCGGAGCTTTCTCTTGCACCTGTAGCAGTTCGTCTTTCTGAGCTTCTTGGCCAGGAAGTAAAATTTGCAGCAGATCCTGAGGTAGTAGGACCGAACGCAAAAGCTGCTGTAGCAGAGATGAAAGATGGCGATGTAGTTCTTCTTGAGAACACACGTTATCGTGCAGAAGAGACAAAGAACGAAGACAAGTTCAGCGAAGATCTTGCTTCCCTCTGTGATGTATTTGTAAATGATGCATTCGGAACTGCTCACAGAGCTCACTGCTCTAACGTAGGTGTTACCAAATATGTAAAAACAGCAGTTGTAGGATATCTGATGCAGAAAGAGATCGATTTCCTTGGAAACGCTGTAAACAATCCGGAGAGACCATTCGTAGCAATTCTTGGCGGTGCTAAGGTTTCCAGCAAGATCTCTGTAATCAACAACCTTCTTGACAAGGTAGATACACTGATCATTGGTGGTGGTATGTCCTATACGTTCTCCAAGGCTATGGGCGGACATATCGGAACATCCCTCTGCGAGGATGATTACCTTCAGTATGCTCTTGACATGATGAAGAAAGCAGAGGAGAAGGGCGTGAAGCTTCTTCTTCCTGTAGATAACAGAATCGGTGATAACTTCTCCAACGACTGCAACATCCAGGTTGTAAAACGTGGTGAGATTCCGGACGGATGGGAAGGAATGGATATCGGACCGGAGACTGAGAAGCTTTTTGCAGACGCTGTAAAAGATGCCAAGACTGTTGTATGGAACGGACCGATGGGATGCTTCGAGATGCCGAACTTCGCTCATGGTACAGAAGCAGTTGCCAAAGCTCTTGCTGAGACAGATGCAACAACGATCATCGGTGGCGGTGATTCTGCAGCAGCTGTAAATATCCTCGGATATGGCGACAAGATGACACACATCTCCACAGGCGGCGGTGCTTCTCTTGAGTTCCTTGAGGGAAAAGAGCTTCCGGGTGTAGCAGCAGCTAACGATAAAGACTGATAAAAAATAAAGTGTTCCAAGAACACAAAAAAGGAGATAAAAACAATGGCAAGAAAGAAAATTATTGCTGGAAACTGGAAAATGAACATGACACCAAGCGAGGCTGTAAAGCTTGTTGAGACTTTAAAACCGCTTGTTGTTAACGATGAAGTTGACGTAGTATTCTGCGTACCGGCTATCGACATCATCCCTGTTGTTGAGGCAGCTAAAGGTTCTAACATCCAGGTTGGTGCTGAGAACATGTACTTCGAGGAGAAAGGCGCTTACACAGGTGAGATCGCTCCGGCTATGCTCGTAGATGCAGGCGTTAAGTACGTTGTACTTGGACACTCCGAGAGAAGAGAGTACTTCGGTGAGACAAACGAGGACGTTAACAAAAAAATGCTCAAAGCTTTCGAGCATGGCATCACACCGATCATGTGCTGTGGTGAGACACTTACTCAGAGAGAGCAGGGCGTAACAATGGACTTCATCCGTCAGCAGGTTAAGGTTGGATTCCAGGGTGTTACAGCTGATCAGGCTAAGACAGCAGTTATCGCTTACGAGCCGATCTGGGCTATCGGAACAGGTAAGACAGCTACAACAGAGCAGGCTCAGGAGGTTTGCGCTGATATCCGTAAATGCATCGCTGAGATCTATGATGACGCTACAGCAGCAGAGATCCGTATCCAGTACGGCGGATCTGTAAACGCTGCAACAGCTCCTGACTTATTCGCTCAGGCTGACATCGACGGCGGTCTTGTAGGCGGCGCTTCCCTGAAACCAGATTTCGGAAAGATCGTAAACTACAAATAAGATTCACTTAAAAAGGGGCTTCGGCCCCTTTTTTTATATCTTTTTATAAAAAAACCAGAAAAACTCTCCCTGACACGGATAGCACAGCTAACAAAAAAGCTGCATCTGATCACAGTCAGAGAGAGTTTTTCTTATCTTCAGAGTAAGGATTGTTTTTCTCTGAAGCTTTTTCTGTATGTTCGTTCCTTTCGTCAGGCTCGGGAACGTGTTCCACAATGTCCTCGATCTCGCAGTGGAGAATGGAACACAGCCTGTCTATGGTATAAATTTCAACATTTTTATTTTTTCGAAGTCTGTCCAGAAGTGAACGGGTGATCTGGTAATGTTCATAAAGATCATACTGAGTGATTCCACGCTCCTTCATCGTGACCCAAAATCTGTCATATTTTATCATATATATATCCTGTCCGATTCATCCTTGAATTAATCTTACTATGAAGGTAAAATTGGAATCACAACAGTGTCCTTATATAGACACTACAGAAAGGAGAAGCAATGAGGAAGTTTTTTAAAATCTTAATTTCAGTGGTGATCACACTGTATTTTTCAGCTACCATGTTCTACTGCTTTGTGGCAGGAACACCGGATGACGGAAAAGGGGCAGTGATCTATATGATGTCAGCAGCAGGCCTGTCGATACTGTTTCCGGCTTTTACCTGCGGCTGCATTCATTACATCCTTTATCTCAGAAAAAAAATGGATGAAAGGAGCAAATGATCAGGATTTATGGTATGATAACAATAAATATCTGGCAGGGTATGTCGTTTCAGAAAACGGTTATCTGATAACGGCAGAAACGCATCAGATGGCTGTGCTGTGATGCAGCCGTTACGTATTATAATAGAAAGAAAGCCTGCAGCTGTGCGTAAGACGCTTATATGATCATTTGCGGAGGATTTTATGGGGAATATTCTGGATTATCTTGACTGGAGAGGAGATCTTACCTTTGAGCAGTCACCCTTTAATGAAGTTGACAATCTGATACTGGCGTGTTTTTCCTATCTTGATCTGGATGAGAGGGCAGAAGTAAAAAACGGAAATACTCTTTCTGTAGAAGAACTCTTTGCGGCTTTTTCCAGACGGGAAATGAAGAAGGATCTGAAAGCAGAAAGCGCCTTTCTGCAGAATACACCGATGCTCCTTGAAAAAATGGCCTGTGCGGAGAGATTCCGGAAATGTACAGTAGGGGGCTTTGTCAATGAAATCCTTTCCAGTCAGGCTCAGCAGTTTGCGGCAGTGACTATAGGACTGGATGATGGAACCACATATATTTCCTTTCGGGGAACCGATGATACCATTGTGGGATGGAAGGAGGATTTTAACTTAAGCAACGGAGTTGTTCCTTCGCACAGAAAGGCGTTGGGATATCTGGAAACGCATGGAACTTATATACAGTCCATGCTGCGGATCGGCGGTCATTCCAAAGGAGGAAATCTGGCTATGTATGCAGCGATGCAGTGCAGTGACATCCTGCAGGAAAAGCTTCTTTCTGTCTATGATAATGATGGCCCGGGTTTCCCGGAAGGATTTTTCAGTCCCGGAAGAGTGGAAAGGGTTTTGCCAAAAGTCACTCGTATCATTCCCGAGGCATCTGTGATCGGTATGCTGCTCAGCCACCAGAAAGATCCGCGGATCGTAGCCAGTACACAGAAGGGGATCCTGCAGCATGATGCTTTTACCTGGGAGGTAATGGGGCCATCCTTTATAGAGAAAGAAAGTTTGACAAGAAGAGCTGCGGCGTCAGATCGAAGTCTTCATAAATGGATCGACCATATGGATGAAAAACAGAGAGAGCATCTCATCGGGGAACTCTTTTCTGTGTTGGAAGCAACCGGAGCAGATACCATTTCCCAAATCCAGGAAGGTGGTCTGAAAAGTCTGGCTGCCATGGTGCGCCAGCTGGATAAACTGGATCCACAGTCAAAAGCTATGGTGCAGGAACTGATCACCGGACTTTTTGGCAGCTGGCTGGAATTACTTCCTCTGCCGGAACTTGACAAAAAGCGTTTTCTGCCATAACATAGGAGTTACTCTGATAAAAATTGGAAAAAACGGAAAGGGGACATCAGAAAATGAGCGAAAAAGTCGTAAATGCGGCCCTTCTTGGTCTCGGAACAGTAGGAACCGGTGTATATAAAGTGATCAAAAGCCAGGAGCAGGAAATGACAGCCAAGCTTGGATGCCAGGTAAAGATCACAAAGATCCTGGTGCGTAACCTAGAGAAAGCGTCCGGGAAGGTAGACGATCCTTCTGTTCTTACAACAGACTGGGCAGATATTGAGGGAGATCCTTCCATTGATATTGTGATCGAGCTGATCGGCGGGATCGAGCCGGCACGTACTTATATCCTTGCAGCACTGAAAGTCGGCAAGAACGTTGTAACTGCAAACAAGGATCTGATCGCAGTCCACGGAAAAGAGATCCTGGAAACTGCCAGGGCAGCGCAGAAGGATTTTCTGTTTGAGGCAGCAGTTGCCGGAGGAATCCCGATCATCAGCCCGTTGAAGAACAGTCTTGAGGCCAACCATGTAACGGAAGTTATGGGAATCGTAAACGGAACTACGAACTTTATCCTTACCAAGATGTCCCAGGAGGGAATGGAATTTTCAGATGCTCTTGCTCTTGCTACAGAACTTGGATATGCAGAGGCAGATCCTACTGCAGATATCGAGGGAATTGATGCTGGAAGAAAGGTTGCCATCCTTGCATCAGTTGCCTTTAATTCCAGAGTTACCCTTGATAATGTTCATATAGAAGGAATCACAAAGATCACGGCAAAGGATATCCGTTACGCAAAAGAAATGGGTTGCGAGATCAAGCTTCTGGGTGTTGCACGCTGTCAGGAGGACGGCGTTGAGGCCTATGTCTGCCCGATGCTGATCCCGGCAGAGCATCCCCTTGCATCCGTCAATGATTCTTATAATGCGGTTTTTGTACACGGAGATGCAGTAGGAGATACCATGTTCTACGGACGTGGAGCAGGTGAGCTTCCTACAGCAAGTGCGGTTGCCGGTGATGTATTTGAGGTAGTCCGTAATATGAAGGCAGATTGCTGCGGAAGAGTAGGCTGCACCTGCTATAAGACACTTCCGGTAAAAGATATGGCAGATACCCATAACCGTTATTTCCTCCGCCTGCAGGTAGAGGACCGCTGCGGTGTGCTGGCTGAAATCCTGGAGCATTTTGCAAAATATCAGGCAAGCGTGGCACAGATCATGCAGAAAGAAAGCAAGAGACCGGATACCGCAGAGGTTGTTGTGATCACCAAACTTGTAAGCGAGGGCGCTTTCTTTAAGGTTAAGGAAGAACTGGAAAACAGCGCATCTGTAAGAAAGATTTCTTCTATGATCCGTGTATACCAGAAATAATATCTTTCGCGTAAATTTACAGATCAGCCGTATCAGTTGTCAGGAAATTGAAAACAGACAAATTTTTGTCAAAGAAAACGTTGCAAAATTTCTGGATTTTGGTACTATATAAAATGGAAAACAAAAGAATCCTGAATGGTACAGAGGGTTTCAGAATCAGTGAAGAGCTGTGCCGGACAGATTTTCGATCAAAGATAAGAAGGGGAAAATTATGAGCAAAAAACCAACAGTTTTAATGATCCTTGATGGATACGGACTCAATGACAGACATGACGGAAATGCTGTATATGAGGCAAAAACACCGGTTATGGACGGACTCATGAAAGATTATCCGTTTGTAAAAGGCAATGCCAGCGGTCTTGCGGTAGGTCTTCCGGACGGACAGATGGGTAACTCCGAGGTTGGTCATATGAACATGGGCGCAGGCCGTATCGTATACCAGGAGCTTACAAGGATCACAAAAGAGATCCAGGACGGCGATTTCTTCAAGAATGAGGCACTTCTTTCTGCTATGAAGAATGCAAAAGACAACGATTCCGCGATTCATTTTATGGGACTTCTTTCTGACGGTGGCGTACACAGCCACAATACACATCTCTACGGACTTCTTGAGATGGCAAAGAGAGAGGGACTCAAGAAAGTTTACGTACACTGCTTCCTGGATGGACGTGACACACCGCCTGCATCCGGTAAAGAGTTTGTAGAGCAGCTGGAAGCTAAAATGAAAGAGATCGGCGTTGGTGAGATCGGTGTGATCTCCGGACGTTATTATGCAATGGATCGTGATAACCGCTGGGATCGTGTTGAGCTTGCATATAAAGCTCTTACACAGGGCGAAGGCGTAAAGGGAACAGATGCTGCAGCAGCAGTTCAGGCTTCCTATGATGATGACAAGACAGATGAATTTGTGCTTCCGACTGTTATCGAGAAGGACGGCAAACCGGTTGCAACTATTTCCGATAAGGATTCCGTTGTATTCTTCAACTTCCGTCCGGACCGTGCAAGAGAGATCACAAGAGCTTTCTGTGATGACGATTTTAAGGGCTTTGAGAGAGCAAAGAGACTGGATACCACATTCGTATGCTTCACAGAGTATGATGATACCATCCAGAACAAGCTGGTAGCATTCCACAAGGTTCTTCTTCACAATACCTTCGGTGAGTACCTTGCAGCTCACGATATGACACAGGCACGTATCGCCGAGACAGAGAAATATGCACATGTTACATTCTTCTTCAACGGTGGTGTTGAGGAACCAAACAAAGGAGAGGACAGAATCCTTGTAAAATCCCCGAAGGTTCCGACCTACGATATGCAGCCGGAGATGAGTGCACCGGAGGTTTGTGAAAAGCTTGTAGAGGCGATCAAATCTGACAAATATGATGTGATCATCATCAACTTTGCGAACCCGGATATGGTTGGCCATACAGGTGTTGAGGCAGCTGCGATCAAGGCTGTTGAGACTGTTGATGCGTGTGTTGGTAAGGCTGTAGAGGCAATCAAAGAGGTTGACGGACAGCTCTTTATCTGCGCTGACCATGGTAACGCAGAGCAGCTTGTAAATTATGAAACAGGTGAGCCATGGACAGCTCATACAACGAACCCGGTACCGTTTATCCTTGTAAACGCAGATCCGAAATACACACTTCGTGAGAACGGATGTCTTGCAGATATCGTTCCGACTCTGATCCAGCTTATGGGTATGGAGCAGCCGAAGGAAATGACAGGAGAGTCTCTTCTTGTTGAGAAATAAATAAGATTCACGGAATCCCGGCAGATTTTTACGGATCTGCCGGGATTTTTTCATCCGATTGTTTCTGTTTTCACACATGAAAAAAAATTTCAAAATCATCTTGTAAAATCATTCCATTTCAACTATAATCCCTCTGATACATAAAAACAGGTAACTTTTGAGCAACTGTAAAGTTACAGAAAGAATAATAAAAAGAATAACAAAAAGCAGCACAAAGTTTAGGAACGATCAAATTAAATGGGGGGAAAAAAGATTTCATGAAAACAGACATGACACAGGGAAAACCGGTAAAAGTGCTCCTGGGATTTACGATCCCGGTATTTATTGGTAATGTATTTCAGCAGTTCTACAATATGGTAGATGCGGTGGTTGTAGGAAAATTTGTAGGAACAAAGGCACTGGCGGCAGTTGGCTCAACAGGAACTATCATCTTTTTGATCATAGGCTTTCTTCTGGGACTTACTGCCGGTTTTACCGTACTGACTGCACAGAAGTACGGTGCGGGAAAAATGGATGAGATGCGTCAGACCGTGGGAAATGCACTGATCCTGACAGCGCTGATCTCGGCAGTGATGACAGCAGTCAGCATGACAGGTATGCATGCACTTCTGAAATTTATGCATACGCCGGATGATATTTTCAAGGATGCATATGCTTACGTTATGATCATCTGCGGAGGGATTTTTGCCCAGGCATTATATAATATCCTGGCCAGTATCCTCCGTGCACTGGGAAACAGTAAGGTACCACTGTATTTTCTGATCTTATCTGCAATGCTGAATATTGTGCTTGACCTTGTATTTATCATCGTGTTTAAGCTGGGAGCGCCTGGAGCAGCCTGGGCTACCATTATTTCCCAGGGAGTTTCAGGAGTCTTATGTCTGGTATATATCTGGAAGTTTGTGCCGGAGCTCCGTATGAAAAAAGAAGACTGGTATTTCAGATGTAACCTCGCAGCCAAGCAGATCGGTGTGGGAATCCCAATGGGACTGCAGTATTCCATTACGGCGATCGGAACCATGATGGTACAGTCAGCCTTAAATATGCTTGGCTCTTATGCGGTGGCGGCGTTTACAGCAGGAAGTAAGATCGAGCAGATCTTCACCCAGGCATATGTGGCACAGGGAACTGCCAGCGCTACCTACAATGCACAGAATATCGGAGCCGGAAAGCTTGAGAGAGTGCGGGAAGGCTTCCGGGCTTCGCATTTTATAGGAATTGTATATTCTGTTGTTGTTGGTAGTTTTCTGTTCTTTGCGGGAAAATATTTTGCATATCTGTTTATCTCAGATAACATTGAAGAAGTGCTTCCTATGGTAGCAATCTATGTAAAATGTGTGGCACTGTTTTTTATTCCTCTGTATTTTGTCAATGTACTGCGAAACGGGATCCAGGGAATGGGATATGGTCTTCTTCCTATGATGGCCGGTGTGGCTGAGCTTGCAGGAAGAGGGATCACCGCTACCGTTGCAGCCGGAAAAAGCAGCTATATCGGTACCTGTCTTGCAAGTCCGGTGGCCTGGATCTTTGCGTCAGTGCTCCTTTGGGTAATGTATTTCTATGTTATGAAAGATATGGCGCGGAAGCTGTACGGTACAAATAAGTTATAAAAAAACCGTGAAATGAGATGCAATTTCCGGAAAGTATGATATAATGAAAAAGCTGGTGAGTAAGACCAGAAAGTATCAATGGAAAGATGCCTTTTTTAAAGGCACATGAACATAGAGGTGAATAAATATGAGCAACGATGAAAAGAGGGATATCGAGGACAGGATCAATGATGCCATGGCAAAGATCGTCAGTGATACTGCAGGAGAGCCTCAGCCTGAAAATAAAAATAACAGATCAGCTGCTCACAAGTCGGCACGACCTTCGAAATCAGCAAGGCCAAGGAAGATCACCTACGTACCTATCGATGAATCTGAATTTGAACCTATTGTTATACCCGAAAAGAAAAAGCATAAAGCACTGAAGGTAACCGGAATGATCGCCGCCATGGTTTTGGTAGTGGCAGGCTGTGCATATGCAGGAGTATCTTATTATTACACCAGTCATTTCTTTGAGGGCACAACGATTAACGGGATTGACAGCTCCAACAGGACTGCATATGAGGTTGAGCAGGAGATCGCAAAAAAAATGGAAGGCTATTCCATCCAGGTAAAGGCCAGAGATCAGGAACCGCAGACGATAGAAGGAACGGATATCAGTTATCGTTATATATCCAGTGGTGAAGTTCTGAAGCTTTTGAAAGCGCAGAAGCCCTATGAATGGGTGAGAGGATTTTTTGAAAAGACGACTTACACAGCCAGTGAGCAGACAGCTTTTGACAAGTCAAAGCTGGAGTCAGAAGTGAAAGCACTGAACTGTGCCCAGAAAGAGAATCAGGTAGCACCGGAGAATGCGTACGTAAGCTTTAATGATTCCGAGTTTACGATCGTGCCGGAGACAGAGGGAAGTGAACTGAAGGTAAAAGAAGCCTATCAGATGATCAGTGATGCTATCAGCAGCGATGACGGGGAAGTAGATCTTGGCAGTAACCCAGATGCTTATGTGAAAGCAGATGTGACCAGCGACAGTGCAGATCTGCAGGCAACGGTGGATGCATATAATAACTTTGCGAGGGCAAGTATCACCTACACATTTGGAGATGAGACAGTAACACTTGATGGAAGCACCATCAAGAACTGGCTGCAGTTTGACGAAAAGGGCCAGCTGATCCAGGATGATGCATCCTTCAAACAGCATATCGTGGATTATGTGGCACAGCTTGCAGCGGATCATGATACAGTAGGTACAGAGCGTCAGTTCCAGACAACAAGCGGAAGAACCGTTTCGGTTTCCGGTTCTGCATATGGCTGGAAGATCGATCAGGACGGAGAGGTGGCACAGCTTACCCAGGAGATCCAGTCCGGAGCTCAGACGACCAGAGAGCCGGTTTATTCCATGAGAGCCAATTCTTATGGTGTGAATGATCTGGGAAATACCTACATTGAAGTGGACCTTACAGAACAGTATATGTGGTATTATCAGGATGGAAATGTGATCTTTGAATCAGATATCGTATCCGGACTTGCAAGTGATCCGGAGAGAAAAACACCTCCTGGAATCTTCACCTTGTACTATAAGAAGAGCCCGGATGTGTTACGTGGCACCAAGAAACCAGACGGAACCTATTCCTATGAACAGCCGGTAACCTACTGGATGCCGTTTAACGGAGGCATTGGATTCCATGATGCAGACTGGCAGCCGTACTTTGGAGGCGACCGGTATCTAACCGGAGGTTCCCACGGCTGTATCAATATGCCGCCGGATAAAGCGGGAGAGCTTTACAACATTATCCAGTATAATGTTCCGATCGTCTGTTTCTATTGATCGGATCTGTAGTCAAAAAACAAACAGGAGCCAGCCGGTGATCCGGTGTGTGGCTCCTGTTCTTTAGCAGGAGGAAAATATTATGTTTGATCAGTCATTCAGCTTTATACTTACAATCGCAGCACTGGTAGTAGGATTTATGCTTTTTACCGGACACGGTTCCTTTTTTATGAAAGGCGGAAACACACAGGCCAGAGCCCAGAAGTATGATGAGAAAAAAATGGAAAAGGTTTCAGGAATCTGTCTGATACTTATCGGAGTGGCTACAGGAGTTGACGCATTTACCACAAGTGTAGCAGCAAAGATCGCCTATGTAGTAATTCTGTTTGTGATACTTGCGGTATTTCTGTTTGTACTCAGAACAAAATGTATCAAAAAATGATCAGAAGTATCAGAACTATCCTTTAGGTAAAAAAGCAGAACTCCCCGTGAAACGGTAACCTGTCTGATCAGGCTCCGGTATCCGCGGGGAGTTTTTCTGTCTGTATTTAGTTTAATTTCGTTCGGCTGGTCTGCCGGAATGTCAGAGTAAAGATGATTCCCTTTACGATGGAAGTAAGGGAAAGTGCCCACCAGATACCATTAAGTCCCATTCCCGCATGAGTCAGCAGCATGGCAAGCGGGATTCTGGCCCCTGTCAGGATAATACTGATGATACTGCAGAGCTTGGTCATACCAAGGCCGGACAGTGCACCGATGGTCATCAGCTCAATGGCCATGAAAGCCTCACAGAAGCCGATGATGATCAGGTAATTTACAGAAATCCCAAGGGATTCCGGATCATGGAAAAACAGTCCGGAGATCGGGCGTGGGAGCAGCACAAAGGCTGCAGTTATGATAAGGCCCCAGATTGTCAGGATACCAAAGGAAATACGGTAGCCCTGGCGGATGCGGTCGTATTTTTTTGCACCGAAATTCTGTGCGGTAAAAGCATTTAAGGCAGAGGCAAAGCCGTCCGCGGTGTTCCAGGAAACGGATTCGATCTGTCCGCCCACACGCTGGACAGCAATGGCAGCAGCACCGAAGGCGGAAACCATTCTGGTCAGTACCATGGAGATCATACAGTAGAGCATGCTCTGGATAGCGGTTGGAAAACCAATGCGGAAGATATTTTTATAAAATTTTCCCGGAAAACGTGAAAAAAGATGAAGTTCACGAAGTACATTTGTTTCCAGCCCGGAAGTAAAGATCCGGAAAACCAGCACTGCAAAAACCAGAAACTGTGCAGTTACTGTGGCAATGGCAGCACCTGCCGTTTCAAGCCGTGGAAAAGGTCCAATTCCAAGGATCAGGAGCGGATCCAGGAGCATATTTCCCACAAGTCCAAGAAAATTGGCCATCAGTGGAGACCTGGAATCTCCCTGGGCTGTAAAAAGTCCGGTGAGAGTCAGGTTCAGGAAGGAAAAAATGATCAGTCCGCAGGTGATCAGCATATAAGATCTGGCAGAAGAATATGCTTCCGGGTCTGTCAGATTAAAAAATCCGATCAGAGGATCAAGAAATATAATACTTGCTGCAGAAAATAAGAGACCGAACAGAATGGTCATCTGCAGGGCACTGGCCGCGTAGGAACGTGCCTCTTTATAATCCTTCCGGCCGCAGGATTGTGCGGTGTTTACCTGTCCGCCCATTCGTGGAAGGGCTACCAGTCCCTGGGAAAGCCACACATACATGCCGCCCACACCGACACCGGCAACTGCCTTGGAGCCCAGAAGCCCGATCCAGGCCATGTCTGTGATATTATAGGCAGTTCCAAGAAGGGAAGATGCCATGATAGGAAGAGCAAGCTCTGAAAGCGTTTTCAGGATCGGACCGGAAGTAAGGTCTATGGATTTTGATCTTTTCATACTCATCTGCATATCTCCGTAAGGTCAAAAGGCCTGGTGATCCGGTAATCCGGTTTATCCACCTGACCGAAACCGTATTCAGCAAAGATAAAAGGAACTCCTGCTTTCCGGCAGGCATTAAAGTCTCCTATAGTATCACCGATATAAACCGGATCGGAAAGATTATTATCCTCGCGGATCTTCATGATATTTTCCGCTTTGGCCATGCCGGTGTCACCGGGACAGAGATGGCCCTTGAAATAGTGTCCGAAGCCTGTGGATTTCAGGAACACTTCAATATATCCGGCCTGGCAGTTACTGACGATAAAAAGAGGAAAACGGCTGGAAAGAATCTTCAGTGTTTTCTCAAGATCCGGATACAGCGGAGCACATTTGCGAAGCAGTGCCTCGTGCTCTGCCTGGCAGCAGCCGTCGATGATACGAAGCTGTTCTGCTTCCGGAAGCTCAGGGAAAAGAGCCTTTGCGATATCCGGCAGCAGCTGGCCGAAAAGCCCCATCAGTCGTTTGGCGCTTACGTCGGTATCCATGTGCTCCGTATGGATAAGGTAATCACTCCAGGCCTCAGCTACGATCCCGGTGGAATCCCAGAGCGTACCGTCAACATCAAAAATAACACTGTCCATCAGAAAAACCTCCCCAAAAAACTATGATATGTAAAAAAAAACAACCCTTTGTACTGGACATAGTACAAAACAAGTTACTGTTCACTCCGTTCTCAGCAATACGCTTCGCGATGCACAGAATTTATGCTAATCGCATAAATTCGTGCGGTATGTCTCGGGTTTTCTGTGACCTTCGCTCACAAAAAACACCTCGCAGAATATTACCAGTGAACAGTTATCAAAATAATTCTATATGAGAAAAGAAAAAAAAGCAACTGCGCTTTTGAAGATTTTATGTTATAGTAAGGGTTACGAGGGAAAAACTATGAATTATAAGAATACGATCAGAGGTATATTCAAAGACAGGCCTAACCGTTTTATCGCTCATGTGCAGATCGGAGATCAGCTGGAAACGGTCCATGTGAAGAATACAGGCAGATGCCGGGAACTTCTTGTTCCGGAAGCAGAAGTGATCCTGGAAAAGAGTGATAATCCTGCCAGGAAAACGAAATACGATCTGATCAGTGTGAACAAGGAGGGCCGCTGGATCAATATGGATTCCCAGGCCCCAAATAAAGCAGCAGAAGAGTGGGTGGCGGCCGGAAATCTTTTTCCGGAGAAAGTGACTGTCAGGAGAGAAAAGACATACGGAAATTCCCGTTTTGACCTGTATGTGGAATCCGGGAAGCGAAAGGCTTTTATCGAGGTAAAAGGCGTCACTCTGGAAGAAAATAATATCGTGCGCTTTCCGGACGCACCTACAGAACGGGGGATCAAGCATCTCTGTGAGCTGATGCATGCAGCAGCTCACGGCTATGAGGCGTATCTTCTTCTGGTGATCCAGATGAAGGATGTAAGGTATTTTGAACCAAATCGGGAGACACATCCGGAATTTGGAGAAACACTTAAGACGGCAGCAGATGCTGGTGTTCACATCCTGGCCTATGACTGTGCCGTCACGGAAGATTCCATGAAGATCTGTGATCCGATACCGGTAAGATTATAGAAAGGAAACGATATGCCTGAAAACATTGCAGAACCCCTTCTGAAATGGTACGATAAAAACAAAAGGATCCTGCCCTGGAGAGATAAAGACAATGCCTATTATACCTGGGTATCTGAGATCATGCTCCAGCAGACCCGAGTGGAAGCGGTGAAACCTTATTTTCAGCGCTTTATCCAGGAACTTCCGGATGTAGCAGCCCTTGCGGCGGCACCGGAAGAGAGGATCATCAAGCTGTGGGAAGGCCTTGGCTATTACAGCCGTGTCCGCAACATGCAGAAAGCGGCTGTTCAGGTCATGGAAGAATATGGAGGCAGGATCCCTGAGGATTTTGAGACACTTCTCTCGTTAAAAGGAATAGGAAGATATACGGCAGGTGCCATTGCGTCCATTGCCTACGGAAAGAAAGTCCCTGCAGTAGATGGAAATGTGCTGCGGGTATACGCAAGACTCACCGAAAACCGTGGAGATATCATGAAACAGTCTGTACGGAAATCGGTGGAAAATGATCTTACAGAGCAGATGTCTGAGGACAGACCAGGGGATTTCAACCAGGCTATGATGGAGCTGGGAGCTGTAGTCTGTGTTCCAAACGGAGCAGCAAAGTGCGAAGAATGCCCGCTGGGGCATTTTTGCCTTGCCAGAAAGCATGGAAATGTAGAAGAACTTCCCGTAAAAGCACCGAAGAAAGCCCGCACCATAGAACAGCGAACGGTCCTTGTGATCCAGGATGGAGCAGGTACAGCGATCCGTAAACGTCCGGATACAGGACTTCTGGCAGGCCTTTATGAGCTTCCAAATGTGGAAGGACATCTGACGGAGAAGACGGCACTTGCCCGGGTAAAAGCCATGGGGCTGGAACCACTGCGGATCGAAGCACTGCCGGATGCGAAGCACATTTTTTCCCATATTGAATGGAGGATGTATGCTTATCGTATCGCTGTATCCTCTCTGGAAGAAGCACCGCAGGGGGAGTTCCTGTTTGTGGATAAGAGAGAATCCGATAAAAAATATGCAATACCATCTGCGTTTCGCGCATACACCAGATATATGAAGGAGGAAAACTCATGAAACTTTTGAGCGTAGCAATACCATGCTATAATTCAGAGGCTTATATGTCAAAATGCATCAATTCCCTGCTGATCGGAGGAGAGGAAGTGGAGATCATCATTGTAGATGATGGCTCCAGTGACCGTACTGCCGAGATCGCAGATGATTATGCCGAGAAATATCCAACTATCGTAAAAGCTATACATCAGGAAAATGGCGGCCATGGACAGGCAGTCAACACAGGAATCAAAAACGCAACAGGACTTTATTTCAAGGTTGTGGACAGTGATGACTGGGTAAATCAGGACGCCTACTATGAGGTCCTGAAAACACTTTATGAACTGACACGTGGGGCTGAGACCGTGGATCTTCTCATCAGTAATTTCGTTTATGAGAAGCAGGGAGCTACCCGCAAAAAGGTCATGCAGTACAGACACTGTTTTCCGACAAACCAGATTTTCGGATGGGATGAGGTACGCCACATGAAAAAAGGCCAGTATCTCCTTATGCATTCCATGATATACCGTACAAAACTTCTCCATGACTGTGGAATGGAGCTTCCGAAGCATACGTTCTACGTAGATAACCTGTTTGCGTTTGAGCCGCTTCCCTATGTAAAAAATCTCTATTATCTGGATGTAAATTTCTATCGATATTTTATTGGAAGAGATGATCAGTCTGTCAATGAGAAAGTGATGATCAAGCGTATCGATCAGCAGATCCGTGTAAACAAACTGATGGTGGACGCCTATCTGAAGGCTAATGTGAGCAACCGCAGACTTCGTGCTTATATGTTCAGCTATCTGGATATCATCACAACCGTTTCTTCGATCATGCTGGTAAGAGCTGCAACGCAGGAATGCCTGGATAAAAAACAGGAGCTGCAGGATTACATCAAAGACCAGAATATGGGACTGTATCGGAAGCTTCGGAGAAGTCTCTTCGGAAGGGTGTCCAATCTTCCCGGAAGAGGTGGAAGAAAGATGTTTGTGGCAGCTTATAAGATCTGTCAGAAGTTTTATGGATTTAATTAAAAAAAAGCCCCCAACGGGGCTTTTTTTATAAATTCTGTTCCGGCTTCTTCTTGCGCATATTGGATAGGGAGCGCTGTTCCTCGTAATCCTCCACTCTCTGTGGATAGAACAGGAGATGTCCGAACAGTGCCAGTGTGGTACCAAGACATACATCGATCACGGAGTGCTGCTTGATAAACATGGTGGACAGGATGATCAGAACAGAAAGGATCAGGGCTCCTCGCTGAAGCCATTTCCTGTCTTTCAGTGCCTGGCAGTGATGAATGGCAAAATAAACAGCCAGGGAATTAAATACATGGATACTTGGCAGGATGTTGGTGGGAGTATCTGTCCGATAGAGCTCGGCCACCAGTCGTGTAAAGATGTTGCTTCTGGGGAATACCGCAGGGCGGAGATACTGAACGTTCGGATAGATGTAGGAAACAACAAGGAAAACCGTCATTCCCATCATCAGGTTGAAGATCAGCTGGAAATATTCCTTTTTATTCTTATTGCGAAACAGGAAATACACAACCGTTATTACCACATATGGAAACCATAAAAGGTACGGAATAATAAAAATCTCGCAGAACGGGATCATATCATCAAAAACAGTATGTACAACATGGTAGGCTCGTACAGGCCGCTGCTCCAGATATCCAAACAGGATAAGATAGGCAACGAAATAGATTGCTATGATAAAACCGTGCCTGTATTTTTTTATTTTACTCAACATTTTGCCGCTCCTTTTCTTGAGGTATGGCTGATGTCAGCCTTAAGCTTCTTTTTTGTTAAGTATCTACCTGCTACTATAACACAGGCATTATGATTTTTAAAGGTTTCTTTTCAATGGTCACAGAAAATTCACGCTGGATTCCGCCGGATTCTCCGTCTTTATGCACAGGAAGGGAATGGGCACTTGTAATATGTACGTTCCTGCACTGTAAAATATGTACACCGCGAATGCGGGTATGTTTTCCCCAGAGAGCGCTCGGCAGGCAGAACAGCATTTTCAGCTTGGAGATTCCTTCAATAACGATCACATCCAGTAAACCATCCTCCGGACTGGCGTTTGGACAGAATTTAAAGCCTCCGCCTTCATATTTCTGGTTCATTACAGCCGCAAACCAAGTCCTGCTGAAGGTTTGTGGCTTGTTCCCGTCAAGTGTTATCGTGACCGGGGACGGAGTAAGGAAGAGAAATTGCTTCAGTGCCACCATAAGGTAGATGAGTTTACCCATATGGAGACGGTTGAGAAATTTTTTGCCAGGTGTGATCAGGACTTCCTGACAGATTGCCGCATCGTAGCCTATTCCTGCACTGATGCCGAAACGGTAGGAATGGCTGCCAAGGTGGAGAACAGGAACATCCATGAAAATGGTCCGTCTGTTCTCAAGAATAGAGCGAAGCGCTTCAAAAGGATCAAAGGGCAGGCCCATACTGCGGCAGAAATCGTTGCCGGACCCGACCGGGATAAATCCGAAAACAACCGAAGACAGATCAATGATCCCGGTAAGTACTTCGTAAATAGTGCCGTCACCGCCTACTGTTACCAGAGTTACCGGGTCCTCCGGTGTTCCGGCAGTACTGATCCTTCGTGCCAGTACTGTGGCGTGTCCCACATATTCTGTGAGAAAATACTGATATGAGATCCCCTGACTTTCCATGATGCTGCGAAGCCGGTTCCAGACATTACGTCCCTCACCGGATCTTGAATTGGGATTCACAATAAAAGAATACATAATAAAAAACCTCCAAACAACTCTCTGCTTTATCATAACATTGACGTTCGGCTTTTACAAATTAAAATTTCTTAAGGATTTCTATATTTTACATAAACTTAACCTTTTTTCTATGTTGGATTTTACGAATGCACTTTATACTTGCACGTATCAGATGAAAAATGAAGCTGGAGGAAAATTATGATATATCTTGTGGAAGATGATGAAAGTATCCGTGAACTTGTTGTATATACATTAAACAGTCAGGGTCTGGAGGCACAGGGTTTTGAACGGCCATCACTTTTCTGGAAAGCGCTGGAAAAAGAACTGCCTTCACTGGTGCTTCTGGACATTATGCTTCCGGAGGAAGACGGACTGTCTATTTTAAAAAAAATCCGTATCCGTCCGGATGTGCGGAAACTTCCGGTGATCATGCTTACTGCAAAAGGAAGTGAGTTTGATACCGTGGTAGGTCTGGACAGCGGTGCAGATGATTACATTCCGAAGCCGTTCCGCATGATGGAACTGATCTCCAGGGTACGTGCCCTTCTTCGGAGATCAGAGGACAATGGCGCAGAGGAGTATCGTATGGAAAATCTTTATGTATGTCCGGGAAGACATGAGGTAACTGTTGATCAGGAGCCTGTGAATCTGACACTGAAAGAATACGAGATGCTTTGTCTCCTTCTGAAAAACAGTGGTACGGTTCTTTCCAGAACACAGCTTTTAAATCAGATCTGGGGATATGAATTCGACGGGGAGAGCAGAACCGTAGATGTACATATCCGTACCCTTCGCCAGAAGCTTGGCCCGGCAGGAGATCTGGTGGAAACAGTTCGTGGAGTGGGCTATAAGATCAGCGGAAAATGTGCATGAACAGCTGCTGAGAGTAATATGAAAGTAAAGAGCATTTCGACGGAAAAAGGCTTCGGCCCTTTTCTGGACGAAGTGCTTTTTTCATGCTATAATAGTTGAACCCCGGAGCCATTAGGAAACAGGCTCCAAAGAGTAAGAGGTGAAAGAAAAAAATATGAAATCATTAGTAATTGCGGAGAAGCCATCCGTTGCCAGAGACATTGCCAGAGTCCTCCACTGCAGTCAGAAGGGGAACGGAACCCTGGAAGGAAAAGACTATGTAGTGACCTGGGCCCTGGGACATCTGGTAACACTGGCAGATCCGGAAGAATACGATAAAAAATATACCAAATGGGAGCTTTCCACGCTTCCCATGATGCCGGAGAAAATGAAACTGGTGGTGATACGCCAGACCTCCAAGCAGTACAATGCGGTGAAAACCCAGCTTTACAGGAAGGATATCGGGGAGATCATCATTGCCACAGATGCTGGACGTGAGGGAGAACTGGTAGCAAGATGGATCCTTGCAAAGGCAGACTGCCATAAACCTATTAAGCGTCTGTGGATCTCATCCGTAACGGACAAAGCAATCCGTGACGGCTTTGCCCACCTTAAAAACGGCCATGATTATGATGATCTTTACCGTGCGGCACAGGCCAGGGCGGAGGCGGACTGGCTGGTGGGAATGAACGGGACCAGAGCGCTGACCTGTAAATATAATGCCCAGCTTTCCTGCGGACGTGTGCAGACCCCCACCCTTGCCATGATCGCAAGAAGAGAGCAGGAAATCCGGGAATTTAAGCCGGAGGATTATTACGGGATCACTCTGCAGGCGGGAAATGTACGCTGGACCTGGCGTGACGGAAAAAGCGGAAGCCTCCGCACCTTTAAGAAGGAGCGTGCCCAGGAGATCCAGACAAAGGCAGGAAAAAGCAACCTTACCATAACAAAGGTTTCCAGAAAGCCGAAGAAGACCTATGCGCCGGGGCTTTATGACCTGACCACTCTTCAGAGAGAAGCCAATCAGAAATACGGCTTTTCTGCAAAGGAAACTCTGAATATCATGCAGAGGCTCTACGAGAATCACAAAGTCCTTACCTACCCAAGAACGGATTCCAGATATATAGGAAAAGATGTAGTTCCTACCATTAAAGAGCGTCTTCAGGCATGCGGGACAGGTCCTTATCGAAAACTTGCCGGTGCGCTGGTCAATAAACCGATCCAGACCAGTGCTGGCTTTGTGGATGACAAAAAAGTCAGTGACCATCATGCCATCATTCCTACAGAACAGTTTGTACAGCTGGATCATATGACCAACGAGGAACGGAAGATTTACGATATGGTAGTACGCCGTTTCCTGAGCGTGCTGTATCCGCCGGCTGTATATGAGCTGGTAAGCATGGAAGGAACTGCAGCAGGAGAAACTTTCGCTGCAAGCGGACGTATTGTAAAAAGTGCAGGGTGGAGAGAGGTTTATGAAGGCGGCTGGCAGGATGAGGATGAAGAGGAATCCGGTGATAAGCTGAAAGACCAGAAGCTTCCGGAGCTTACGGAAGGTCAGATACTTACTGTGGAAGGAGCAGCTCTTACAGCAGGCAAAACAAAACCACCGGCCAGATTTACAGAGGCCACACTTCTTGGTGCCATGGAAAATCCGGTTCATTTTATGGAAAGCCACGACAAAAAAGCGGCAAAAACCCTTGGTGAGACCGGTGGACTTGGAACGGTAGCCACAAGAGCGGACATCATCGAGAAGCTTTTCAACAGCTTTATGATGGAAAAAAGAGGCAATGAGATCTACATTACCTCCAAGGCGAAACAGCTTCTGGAGCTGGTTCCGGAAGAATTGAAAAAGCCGGAGCTTACCGCAGACTGGGAGATGAAGCTCAGTGATATTGCAAACGGAAAGCTCCGTCAGGATAAATTCCTCACAGGGATCCGTAAATATGCCTGTGAGATCGTAGATGAGATCAAAGGCGGACAGGGAACATTCCGCCATGACAATATGACAAACAAGAAGTGCCCTAACTGCGGCAAACATCTTCTGGCAGTCAACGGAAAGAATGCCAAAATGCTGGTGTGCGAGGACCGGGAATGCGGATACAGAGAGACAGTATCCAGGACCACCAATGCGCGCTGTCCGAAATGCCATAAGCGTATGGAGATGCTTCTGAAGGGAAAAGAAGAGACCTTTGTATGTCAGTGCGGCTATAAAGAAAAGCTTTCATCCTTCCAGGCAAGACGAGCCAAAGAGGGTGCAGGTGTGAATAAGCGTGATGTGCAGCGTTATCTTAAGAAACAGCAGAAAGAGGCCAATGAGCCGGTGAACAATGCATTTGCACAGGCGTTGTCAGGAATTAAACTGGATTAAATAAATTGCCTGTCCAGATATCCGGGGTTCGGATGAGCGGAGGACCGGATGCAGATACGTCGGTCGGAGAAATGTGTCTGGCAGAACAGGACAGCAGAAAGAGAGGAAAACGATTTGGGATTACAGGATGACAGAATGTCAGGAAATATTCAGGATATCGCAAGACTGATCACAAGACTTCTTCTTAAGGGAGATATGCCGCAGTATACACTTCCTGCAGCAGAGGCAGATTATACAGAGGCAGACCAGCTTTTTAAGAAGGTTATCGGACTTGCTGATGAGGGTGATATCAACGGAGCGGAAAATGAGCTTCTTATGAACATGGAGGAAGATGATCCAGATTATCTGGAGCTTGCCCTTACCTTTTATCTGCATCTCAATGATATGGACGTAGATTACCTGGATGATCACGATTATTCCAGGGAGGAGATCCTGGACGGGTTGAAAAGCCTGGCTGAGGACTGGGGAGTTACAGGACTGGAGGCACTTGTCTGATGCGGCGGGAGGTTACACTGGAGGAAATTTCCGACGGTCGTTTATACGAGGCAAATGACATGGTAAAGGCAGACTGTCAGGACTGTAAGGGCTGTTTTGACTGCTGTACGGGAATGGGAGATTCTGTTGTACTGGATCCGCTGGATGTATGGCGGTTAAGTCAGGGACTTCACTTAAGTGTGGACCAGCTGCTTGCCGGAAAAATAGAGCTTGGCGTCACAGACGGAAATATTCTGCCGCATCTTAGGATGACAGGGGCAGAGGAACGATGCGTATTTCTGAATAGCAACGGAAGATGCTCCATCCACAGCTTTCGTCCGGGCTTCTGCCGTTTGTTCCCGCTGGGAAGATACTATGAGGACGGGAGTTTTAAATACATCCTTCAGATCCACGAGTGCAAAAAGACCAGCCGCAGTAAGATCAAGGTCCGGAAATGGGTAGATACTCCGGATTTTCAAAATTACGAAAAATTTGTCTGTGACTGGCATTATTTTCTTCTGGATGTCCAGGCGGTTCTCTATGAGAGCGAGGACAGTGATCTGATCCGAAACCTGAACATGTATGTGGTGAACCAGTTTTACAGGAAGCCTTATGATGAGAAGCGGGATTTTTATGAGCAGTTTTATGAGAGACTTGCGGCGGGAAAAGAACTCCTGAGCCTTGGAGTGTGAAACAGACCAGGCAGCGAGGTGTCTGAGCTTACCTGCCTGAAAGTCTCTCGCGCGGAGGAAAGAAAGGATTTTTTGACATATGAACTTAAATCAGCTCACATATTTTGTGACTCTTGCCCAGATCGAAAATTATACCAGAGCAGCCAAGAGGCTGGATATAACCCAGCCAAGCCTGAGCCATGCGATTTCCAACCTTGAAAAGGAACTGCAGGTCCCACTTTTTGAGCGTCACGGAAGAAATGTGACCATGACCAAATACGGGGAAATGTTTCTGAAATATGTGCAGGACTCCTTACATATCCTGAATCTTGGTGTGGAGAGGATACAGGAAGCGGCAAGGATTCCGGGAGGAAGTATTTCCATCGGGTATATCCATACCCAGGGACGCAGATTTATCCCGGAGCTTGTCCGGGGGTTCCTTAATGAACAGGAGGGGAAGAAGATTGATTTCCGTTTTCAGAATGCAGCTACCGGAAGTCTGATCCGGGGGCTGAAGGAAGAGAAATTCGACGTGATCTTCTGTTCCCGGGCAGAGGGCGAGAAGGAGATCAGCTTTGTGCCGGTGTCAGAAGAAAAGCTGGTGGCTGTAGTGCCTGAGAACCATGCTCTTGCAGACCGAAATTCAGTGACCATAAAAGAGCTGGGGCAGTATCCGCAGGTGACCTTTACCCCTGCAAGCGGACTGTATTTTGTGATCCGGGAGCTTTTCGAAAAGGAAGGACTTTCACCGGAGACGGCCTTTGAGGTAGAAGAGGATGGTGCACTGGCAGGTATGGTGGCGGAGGAATTTGGTGTAGGCATTGTGCCGGATGTACCGGTGATCCATACACTTCCTGTGAAAATCTTAAATATTGAGAATCTGCACTGCCGTCGTTACATATACATGGGAATGATGAAAAACCGGTATCCAAGTGCGCTTGTGGAGCAGTTCCGGGATTATATATACAAGCATTACCGGATCTATGAAGTGATACAGTAGAATCTTGGTGATAAAATTTTTGTAAAAAATCTCTGCTTCTGTAATAGGGCGGAGATTTTTTTGACACAGATCCTGGCGTGAATACTATAGCAATTCCATAAATTACTGCAAACAATTCAGTCCCTCATAGCGTGAAGTCCTGCGTCAGATATCTTTGCCGTGCCTAAAAATTATAAAAATAATCTATAGATCACATGCGTAAATTCAATGAAAATTTGGGTTGAGATAAAAATGACCAGTTGGTATAATAAGGACAGATACTTGATTTAAAGTGATAAAGTGATGACGGAAATCCGTAATAAAATGAACGAAGTAAAGGAGATATTATGAACCAGTTAGAAGTATTAAGAGAAAGCCTTGGACAGTGCGATGAGATCATCCTGGACGCACTCCTTATGAGAAACAGGATCGTAGAGGACATCATGGTATACAAGGAAGCTAACGATCTTCCGGTACTTCAGCCGGAACAGGAGGCGAAGCAGAAAGGATGGCTGGAAGCCAGAATGGAAGGCAGACGTCATAAGAAAGAGGTCAATGATGTTTTTGCAAGCATCACACAGAACAGTAAAAGAATCCAGTCCAGAAATCTTTTCAATTATAATATCTTCCTGATCGGATTTATGGGAGCTGGTAAATCTACGATCTCCGACTATCTGAAGAATGTTCTTGCCATGGATGTTGTGGAGATGGATCAGTGTATCGTGGAGAGACAGGGAATGAGCATTTCCGATATCTTTGAGACTTACGGTGAAGAGTATTTCCGTGAGCTCGAGACAAATCTTCTGATCGAGATGCAGTCCAGATCTAATGTTGTAGTATCCTGTGGCGGTGGTGTTCCGATGCGGGAGCGCAATGTTACCGAGATGAAAAAAAATGGCCGTGTTGTACTTCTGACTGCAAAGCCGGAAACGATTCTGGAACGTGTAAAGGATAATCATGACCGTCCTTTACTTGAGAACAACAAAAATGTTTCATTTATCGCTGATCTGTTGGAAAAACGTCGCGCGAAATATGAGGCAGCAGCAGATATAGTTGTTGAGACAGACGGAAAGAGTGAGCTTGAGATCTGCGAGGAGCTGATCCACAGACTTCGTGAGGCAGAGGCAAATAAATAACTGCTGATCATAAAACAGAATAGTTTTACATATAAAAGGGACAGCTGTCCGATAAACCGTACAGAAACAGAACGGAGATCGGACAGCTGTCCTTTATGATATAAAAGATCCGGACCATATATTTGCAGATGAACAGATCGTTTAATTGGTCTTATAAAAAATCTCCCTCGAGGTTTCCTCGATCACAAATTTTTTAAAGGCTTCCACGACCGGCGGATGGTATACATCCTTCAGCATGGCCATGTAGAAATTCCGCTGCCAGCTTGGAGAGACAAGGGGCAGGATCTTAAGGTTCAGAGAGTGAAGGATCGGGATATCCGGTGCAATGCAGATGCCGAAATCATTGGCAACAAACCCTGCGGCAACCTGATCCTCATCGATCTCAAAAGCCACATCCGGGTACTGACCGATGCTCTTAAATAACTGGTCAATGATCTGGCGGAGACCGCTTCTCTTCTTGAAGATGATCTGCTTGTATGGAAGCGTTTCCTCCAGATGGATCTCGGATTTCTCAGCAAGAGGATGTTCCGGCGGAACGATGACGACCAGATCCTGCTTGGCAACCGGAATAAATTCGATCAGTGGTTCGTCGTCAAATTTGGAACAGAAGCCGATATCGTATTTCTTCTCTTTCAGTCCGGTGAGGATATCGCCGGTAAGAACCTTATCACAGAACAGATTGAAATGGATCTGTTTTCCCTTATTGGCATTAAGAAAGCTGCGGATGATCTTTGGCATAAAGTCAACACCCAGAGTTCTGAGAAAAGCCACATCGATCTGTCCTTCTCCCTTTCCTGCAAGCTGGAGACCGTTTACGGAGGAATCCAGCCGGTTCAGGGTTTGTTCCACATCCTCCAGAAAAGACTTGCCATATTTGGTGAGAGAAACATTCCGTCCGTTTTTTTCAAATAATTTCACTCCAAGCTCTTCCTCCAGAGAAGAGATCGCGTGACTTAGGCTGGGCTGTGTGATGGCCAGAACATCCGCAGCTTTTGTATAATGTTCCAGATGAGCCAGTGTCACGAAATAGCGAAGATGATACAGATTCATTTTTCAATACTCCTTTCGTAAGTTTATCTGAATGTTTTACTTCGAACAGATCCCCGGTAAGTCTGACAGACATAAGAGATTTGCCGGGCCGTATGCAGTGACGGCGGCAATACGGCTGAATATGTTTTATATAGTATAACATGATATATTGATAAAATCTATGGATTCTCCTGGTACAATCAATTTGTTTTGTATTTAACAAAGTTATATAATGCTTATAGAAAAAAGATACAAAATAATTTAAAAAAAACAAATAAAATTATTTAAATTTTCAGGAGGAATTATCATGTCAAAAGAATTTCCAATCACAATCAGTTCCTGGACACTGGGAGATCAGTGCAAATTTGAGGACCGTGTAAAAGCTGCCAAAGAGGCTGGCTATGAGGGAATCGGCCTGAGAGCAGAAACCTACGTAGATGCCCTGAATGAGGGACTTTTCGACGAGGATATCCTGGCGATCCTGGATAAATATGAAATGAAGGTAACAGAGGTTGAGTACATCGTGCAGTGGGCAGAGGAGCATCGTTCCTATGAGCAGAAATACAAAGAACAGCTCTGCTTCCATATGTGTGAATTATTTAACGTAAAACAGATCAACTGCGGACTGATGGAGAACTATTCCGTAGAGTACACAGCACAGAAGCTTCGTGAGCTTTGCCACAGAGCAGGCAAATACATCATCGGTGTTGAGCCAATGCCATACAGCGGAATCCCGGATGTGAAAAAGGGCTGGGCTGTTGTAAAAGCTGCTGACTGCGAGAATGCGAAACTGATCCTTGATACATGGCACTGGGTAAGAGCAAACCAGCCAATCGAGCTTTCCGTACTTGAGGGAATCCCGGCAGACAAGATCGTATCCATCCAGATCAACGATGTATGGGAAAGACCATATGCAACAACGATCTTAAGAGATGAGTCCATGCATGACCGTCTTGCTCCTGGAACAGGAATCGGAACAACAGTACCGTTCGTAAAAATGATCAAAGAAAAAGGCATCAGACCAAATGTCATCGGCGTAGAGGTTATCAGCGATGCAAACCTTGAAAAAGGTATCGAGTATGCTGCAAAACATACATATGAGAACACAAAGAAGGTACTGGAAGAGGCTTGGCCGGAAGTACTGTAATTAATATAAGAAACTAATATTTCAGACGGGCCCCTGTTTCCGACGTCATACCGGTGACAGGGCGTTACCGTGAAAGAAACAAAAAGATTGTTTCAAAGGAAAGGAGAACGCATATGAAATTCAATGCGATGTTTCAGCCGATCGAGATCGGTCCTATGACAGTAAAGAATCGTTTTGTTGTTCCGCCAATGGGAAATAACTTTGCAAACACAGACGGAACAATGAGTGAGCAGTCCGCTGCATATTACAGAGAAAGAGCAAAAGGCGGATTTGGTCTGATCACTATCGAGGCTACTGTAGTTCACAAGGGCGCAAAGGGCGGCCCGCGTAAACCATGTCTTTATGACGACTCTACGATCGAGAGCTTCCGCAAGGTTATCGACGGATGTCATGCAGAAGGAGCAAAGGTGTCCATCCAGCTTCAGAACGCAGGTCCGGAAGGAAATGCAAAGAACGCAGGAGCACCGATCACAGCAGCAACCAGTATCCCGTCAGTGTGCGGCCGTGATATTCCGAAGCAGCTTACAACTGAGGAAGTTTACGAGCTGATCAAAGGCTACGGTGAGGCAGCAAGAAGAGCAATGGAAGCAGGAGCAGATGCTGTTGAAATCCATATGGCACACGGTTATCTGGTAAGTACCTTCCTCTCTCCGAGAACAAACAAGAGAGTGGATGAGTTTGGCGGATGCTTTGAGAACCGTATGCGTTTCTCCCGTCTGATCATCGAGGAAGTTAAAAAAGCAACACAGGGAAAAATTGCAGTTCTTGCAAGAATCAACTGTGCAGATGAGGTTCCGGGCGGACTTGATGTCCACGACAGTGCAGCGATCGCAGCATATCTGGAAAGTTGCGGACTGGACGGACTCCATGTATCCCGTGCCGTTCATATCAAGGATGAGTTTATGTGGGCACCGACTGTTATCCACGGTGGATTCTCTGCAGCAGAGGTTGAGGAGATCAAACGTGCGGTAAATATTCCGGTGATCACAGTTGGACGTTATACAGAGCCACAGTTCGCAGAGCTGATGGTAAAAGAAGGAAGAGCAGACCTTGTAGCATTCGGACGTCAGAGCCTTGCAGATCCGGCTATGCCGAAGAAAGCACAGGAAGAGCGTCTTGAGGATATGACTCCTTGTATCGCCTGTCTTCAGGGCTGTGTTGCAAACATGTATGCAGGAAATCCGGTATGCTGTCTGACAAACCCGTTCCTGGGTCATGAGGCAGAGCCGCTTGAGAAAGCGGAAGAGCCGAAGAAGGTTATGGTTATCGGTGGTGGTGTTGCAGGACTTTCCGCTGCATTTATCGCAAAAGAGAGAGGCCATGAGGTAACACTTTATGAGGCAGGAGATGTTCTCGGCGGAAACATGAGACTTGCTGCATATCCGCCGGGAAAAGGTGACATCACAAACATGATCCGCAACTACATCCATCGCTGTCAGAAGGATGGCGTTAAGATCGTGATGAACTGTGAGGTAACTCCGGAGCTTATCAAAGAAGAGAAGCCGGACAGCGTGATCATTGCCACCGGTTCCAAGACTCTGATCCTTCCGATTGAGGGAATCGACAATCCGGCTATCATCCACGGCTCTGACCTTCTGGATGGCAAGAGAGCAGCAGGCAAAAAGGTTCTCGTTGTCGGCGGTGGAATGGTTGGATGCGAGACAGCTGCATTTTTAGGCGAGCAGGAGCATGATGTAACTGTTATCGAGTTCCGTGATACCGTAGGTGCAGACGTGATCCACGAGCACAGAGTATATCTGATGAAGGATTTCGAGGACTACGGAATCAAGGAGATCACCGGAGCAAAGGTATGCAAATTCTATGAAGACGGGGTAGAATATGAGACCGCTGACGGAGTACGTCACGAGTCAAGAGGATATGATTCTGTGATCCTTTCCATGGGATTCCGCAACTACAATCCTCTGGAAGAGAAGATCAAAGACCTTGTACCTGAGACACATGTGATCGGAGATGCTATCCGTGCAAGACGTGCACTGGATGCAACAAAAGAGGCTTATGAGGTAGCTTCCAGGATCTGATCTGCCAATCTATCCAATAAACCGGACAGTACAAAAATTAAAAAGATGACCTGTCAGACACCGGAGAAAATATATCCGGTGTCTGACAGGGGAAAATGCAGGAGGTAAAAAGAAATGGAACAGAGAATTAAAGGAACAACTGGTTTACTTGCACTGATCGGAAGCCCTGTAGGACATTCCGGATCCCCGGCTATGTACAACTTCAGCTTCCAGTACCATAACCTGGACTATGCTTACATGGCATTTGATATCAAAGAGGATCAGGTTCCGGCAGCTCTTGATGCAATGCGTCTGTTCAAAATGAGAGGCTGTAATGTAACCATGCCTTGCAAGAACAAAGTAGCTCAGTGTGTAGACGAGCTTTCACCGGCAGCAAAGATCATCGGCGCTGTAAATACTATCGTAAATGAGGATGGAAAACTTGTTGGACATATCACAGACGGTATCGGATTTGTCCGCAACCTGAAAGAGCATGGTGTTGATGTAAAGGGCAAAAAGATGGTAGTCCTCGGAGCAGGCGGAGCAGCTACAGCTCTAACTGTACAGTGTGCCCTTGACGGAGCAGCATCCATCGCGATCTTCAACCCTGACGATCCATTCCTTGACAGAGCAAAAGGAACTGCTGAGAAGCTTGCAAAAGAAGTACCGGACTGCAAAGTAAGCGTATATTGCCTTGACGATCAGGACAAACTGAGAGAAGAGATCGCAAACGCAGATATCCTCGCGAACGGAACACTTGCAGGAATGAAACCACATGATGACATCACACTGGTTGATAAATCCATGTTCCATAAGGATCTTGTTGTTGCTGACTGTGTATACAATCCGGCCGAGACAAAGATGGTAAAAGAAGCAAAAGAAGCAGGCGTGAAGCTTGCGGTAGGCGGAAAAGGAATGCTTCTGTGGCAGGGTGCAGCATCTTACAAGCTTTACACAGGTCTTGAGATGCCGACAGATGAGTACCAGAAATTTCAGGCTGAGAACGAAGGGAAATAAGAAAAATGAGCCAGACAGGTAAGAAAAATTTAGTGATTACTTCTATCGCGCTGTATTTTACATATTTCATCCATGGAATCGGAGCTTCCATCATGGGTCAGTACAAGCCGGAGCTTGCTGCTCACTGGGGAGCAAAGGCTTTAAGTGATGGAACTATGGATGTCAGCATGGTAGTATCTGTAATTGCCGCACTTGGACTTGGAAGACTGATCTCTCTTCCGTTTTCCGGTCCCCTGTCCGACAAATTCGGACGCAGATTAAGCGGAATCATCGGCGTGATCTGTTATGCATCATACTTTATGGGAATCGCATTTGCTCCGTCTATGGGAGTTGCCTACGCCTTTGCCATTGTAGGCGGTATCGCAAACTCCTTCCTGGACACCTGCGTAAGCCCGACATGTATGGAGATTTATGTAAACAATCCTTCTGTAGCGAACCTGTTTACAAAATTCTCCATGTGTATCAGCCAGTTTCTGCTTCCTTTCCTCATCGGATTTGTAGCAGCGGCGAATATGTCCTACAGAACCATTTTTATTGTTGCAGGTGCTGCGATCTTTATCGATGGAATCCTGATCCTGTTCCTGCCATTCCCGGAGAGAAATACAGCAGGTACAGTAAAGAAAGAAAAAGCAAAATTAAAGATCACTCCTGCAGCTCTTGCAGCAATCCTCATCGGATTTACAAGCTCTTCTACATTCATGCTGTGGCTGAACTGTAACCAGGAGCTCGGAAAGCTTTATAACTTAAGTGATCCTTCCAAGATCCAGTCCTTTTATGCAGTAGGAACCTTTGCAGCAATCCTGTGTTCCTCTGTATTTATCAAAAAAGGACTGAAGGAGATCAATATCCTGATCATTTATCCGCTGATCTCTTTCATCATGCTGGGACTGTGCTACTTTATCCAGAATCCGACAATCTGTCTTATCGGTGGATTTGTGATCGGTTTTGCAGGCGCAGGCGGTGTGCTTCAGCTGGCTGTTTCCACAACTGCGGAGTTCTTCCCGGAAAACAAGGGAACTGCAACATCCATGGTCATGATCGCATCCAGCGTTGCGAACTACACCATTCTGACACTGGCCGGCTACATTACAAAGACTGCCGGAACCAGTGCTCCGAGAATGATCCTGCTTCTCAATATGGCAGTGACATTCATAGGAATCCTTCTTGCACTGTTCGTTAAGATGAACCGTGGAAAAGAGGCTTGACTGAATCAAGGAAATCCCTTGGGGTGAATATCCGTTTGACTACAGTAAAAAAAGTGAATCATTGTATGGATACAGATAAAGATGACTGAATCTGTGCAAAACAAAGTTCCAATTCGGGAACAATTCCCGGATTGGACTTTACCGTTTCTGAAAATGTTTGTTAATTAACAAACTTACAAAATAAAAGATACTATATATGTATTATCAAAAAAACGACAAAGGAGAATCGTTATGGCACGTGCAGCAAGACAGCGAAGAGAAAACGAACTGCCCTACATTCCGTTTGGGCCATTTCAGATTCGTTTTCCGTTTATTCACTATAAAATTGAGTCCGTAGAGTTTATCCAGGGCCTGATCCTCGGGGTTACGGCACTGGCGGCGGTTCCTTATCTGGAACAATATCTGGGATTGCCTTATGAGCTGGCATGGAGCTGTGTGATCATAGAGACCATGCTGTATATGCTACACAGCTTACTTGGTGATCCGGTTGTACCGGGATGGATCACACCGACCCTTCCGCTGACGATCGTATTCCTGGAAGGCTTCCCTATGGGAAAAGAACGTATCCAGGCAATGATCGCCCTGCAGATGCTGGTTGGTCTCGTGTTCATATTTATGGGCATCACCAAGCTTGCGGATAAATTTGTCCATGCAGTACCAAATTCTGTTAAGGGTGGTATCCTTCTTGCTGCGCCGGTGACGGTTATGGCAGGACAGCTGGGAGAGGGCGGCAACATGCATAAGTATCCGCTGGCGATCGTTGCCGGTGTAGGCCTTCTGATCCTGATCAGCTTTTCAGATAAATATCAGGAGAAGAGAAAGAACAACAAATTCCTGGATCTTGTTGCCAGGTATGGAAACCTTTTCCCGTATCTGATCGCCATGGTGGTAGGTCTTCTTGTAGGAGAGCTGGATGCGCCTGGTTTGGAGTTGGGAACCTTTATCAAGATCCCGCAGTTCAAAGAGATCATCTCACAGGTAAGTATCTTTGGTGTGGGAGTCCCGCCGGTCTCCATGTTTGTCAAAGCGCTTCCCCTGGCACTTGTATGCTATGTTATCGCCTTTGGTGATTTTGTTACCACAGAGACACTGGTTACAGAGGCACGTCAGTCCAGAAACGATGAGTATATTGATTTCAATTCCAGCCGTTCCAACCTGGTCAGCGGCATCAGGAACCTGATCCTTTCCGTCATTGCGCCGTTTCCGCCGCTTTCCGGTCCGTTATGGGTTGGAATGACAGTATCTGTTTCCATCCGTTACAAGGAGGGAAAGAAAGCCATGAAGTCTCTGATCGGTGGTATGGCGTCTTTCCGTATCGCAACGTTTTTAAGTGTGCTGATCATTCCGGTTGTAAGCTTCTTCCGTCCGATCTTCGGAGTCGGTTCCTCCATTACTCTGATGTTCCAGGCATTTGTCTGTGCAAGGATCGGTATGGATTACTGCAGAACAGACCGTGACAAGATGATCGCAGGTGTTATGGCAGCTGTGCTTGCAACCCAGGGAACTGCATGGGCATCCGCATGGGCCTTGGCTGTAGGCTTCGGTCTGAATATCTTCCTTTCAAACTGGGACCCCAGAAAGAAAGAGGAGAATGCCATCGAGGATAAAAATTGATCAGAGGAATAACAAAGATATAAAAAACAGAAAAAGAAGAAGTGTGCTGGATGGGTCAGCACACTTCTTTTTTTGTCATGAGATTTGTTGTTTTTAATTATTATTTTAATAGATTTGCTATTATGGAATTAAAATTGCAAAAATTTGTTACATCAATTGGGTTTAAAAACTGGTTTATAATTCGCGTTCTGTTACAAAAATCTACCGTAGATCCTTTTTATGGGAGGTTACAGGATCACAGGCTTTTGTGGATAATGTCAAGAACCTGTGCAAGCTCGTTGACATTGATCTGTCCCGGTGCGGAAGCTTTGGTAGCTGCACCGAAGGTAAGGGCGGAACCGAAGGTTTCACCAGCGAGACGGCTGACAACACCTGTACCTGCCATGGACATGGTAATGATCGGGCGGTCGGCGAACTGCTCGGACATTTCCAGCGTGGCACTTAAGAGTGTAAGCACGTCCTGTTTGTTTCTTGGCATAACAGCCATTTTCGGGATATCTGCGCCATAGTCCTGCATCATGCGAAGACGGCGCACGATCTCATACTTCTCAGGAGTTGCGTCAAAATCATGGTTGGAAGCGATGACCTTTACACCATAGCTGTGTGCTTCCTGGATCATGCTTTTTACGATCTCCTCACCTGTGAAGGCTTCTACATCAATGAGATCTACATAGCCGCTTTTTGCGACAGCCATGTTGAGTGCTTTGTAAGCTTCGTTGGAGATCGCTTTTTCTCCGCCTTCCTTTGCAGTACGGAAGGTGAAGAGGATCGGAGTGTCCTTTAAAACGGTCTGGAGATCTTTTGCCACATCCAGAACCTTGTCTGTGTCAAAAACGTCCTCAAACCAGTCAACACGCCATTCCACAACGTCTACAGGGATCCTTGCGAAGGTCCCTGCCTCAAGGAGGATATCATCCTTTGTCTGTCCCACGATCGGGACACAGATCTTCGGTCTTCCCTCTCCGAGTGTGATATTTCTTACCTGAACTGTTTTCATAATGGTCCTTTCTGATACGACAGGAACAGATAGCAGTTTAGTCGTCGTATCTGATGTTAAGAATCTCTTTCATATGTTCGATCGGCATCGGTTCGCCGGTCCACAGTTCAAATGCAGCGGAGCCCTGGAAAAGCATCATGCCAAGGCCGTTCATTGTCTTGCAGCCAACTTCCTTTGCCATAGAACGCATAGCAGTTTCAAGAGGGGAGTAAGGCACGTCAACAACGATAAGCTCCGGGCGGAAGTAAGACTTGTCCGGAACAACGGACTGACCTTCCAGTGGTTTCATTCCAACACCTGTCGCATTTACGAAAATATAACTGTCAGCCATTTCTTTTTTCAGCTGGTCGAGATCAGCCAGATCATAGAGAACAGCATGGCTTGAAGTTCTGGTGTTGATCTTTTCTACCGTAGATACTGCACGGTCCCAGAATTCATCTTTGCGGTTGAAGATCACAATCTCGCCTACACCGTCAAGTGCTGCCTGGATCTCGATAGCAGTTGCGGCACCACCTGCACCTACGATGGTCATTTTCTTTCCGATGGCGTTGATGTTATTGTCTTTCAGTGCTGCCATAAATCCGATACCGTCTGTGATATGGCCTGTAAGATGACCATGATCATTAACGATGGTGTTTACAGCGCCGCACATTTCTGCTGCCGGTGAAAGCTCGTCAAGGTACTGGCCTACCAGAGTTTTGTTCGGCATGGAAACGTTGGAACCTCTCATTTTCAGAGTACGGATGGCATTTACAGCATCCTCGATCTCGTCTGCACCAACCTCAAATGAAAGATATGCATAATCATAGCCAAGCTTTGCAAAAGCTTCATTCTGCATGGCAGGAGAGCTGGAGTGGCGGATCGGATATGCCATAAGACCAATCAGCTCGGTATGTCCTGTGATTCTTTCTGACATGGTAATAACTCCTCTCATTGGTAAAATCTGGATGAAGATTTGTCTTTTTTAAACCTCCCACCACATAGATCTGAAGAAGCTGCGGACATTCTTCGGACGGCTGCGGGGGAGGAAGACGTGGAAAATCTATGTTACGGATCACCGAGTGAACTGTAACAGATCTATATACACTTTCCGGTAGAAGGATTGAAGTGTTCCCGGAAAGGGTATAGCGGAAAAATATTAAAGGTATCCTTTCTGCTCAAGAATGGTAAGGATATTGCGTCCTTCCTGGGTACCGTCAATGATTCGTCTTGCTCTCTGGCTGTCGCCGATGTTCATGATCTCAACATCCTCAGAAGAAAATTCCTCTGTGAGGTTCTGGTAAAGCTGTCCCTGAGCTCTCATTCCGAGACATACGAAGCCGTACTCAAATGGAAGCTCATAAGGCTCACCGTCGCCCCTGACAAGGAAGGAAGAATCCTTAACCTCAAGGAGAGCAGTTTTTGTAAGCTGATGTACATTGTGTTTTTTCATCATGGTCTTTGTGTCATTTTTGCTTACCGGGTCAAGATCACGTCCGATCTGATCCATCATCTCAACGATAGAGATGTCTGCGTTTCTGTCAGCAAAGAATTCCACAACATCAAGACCTACAGCACCGCCGCCTACAACAACAACCTTTTTGCCTTCCAGATCCTTCGGAAAATCATTAATGTGGCTGATCATACCAAGAATAGAATAAATATTATGGTTCTCGTTGTCAATACGATCCTTCAGTCCTGCAATCGGAGGCAGAAGCGGAGCGGAGCCGGTGGAGCTTACGATGATATTCGGATGGAACTTGCGGATGTTTTCCGGTGTTCCTTCTGTGTTTTTGAAGATGTAAAGATTATCAAGCTGTTCAGCACGATGCATGAGATAGTGCGGGAAATCAGCAAGACGGTTCTTTGCAGGGATCTTTGAGATCAGAGATGCAAGTCCGCCAAGCTCATTGCCTTTTTCAAGAAGGAAGGTATTGCATCCAACCTCTGCGGCTGTACAGGCAGCTTCCAGTCCGGCAGTGCCTCCGCCGATAACGACCACGTTGCAGTTTTTATTTACATGTTTTTTCTTATATACATCGCCCTCAAGAACCGATGGGTTTACAGTACAGCGGATCGGACGGTTTACACCGATACGGTTTCCGGCACAGCCAACGTTACAGGAGATACATTTGCGGAGGTCACACTCATGACCTGTGGCAACCTTGTTTACCCATGCAGGGTCTGCGATCAGACCACGGCCCATACCGATCAGGTCTGCATCACCGTCAGCCAGGATACGCTCAGCAACCTTCGGGTCACGGACATTACCCATGGAGATACATGGCTTGTTGAATTTTTCTCTTACGGCCTTTGCCATGTAGGAACGCCATCCGTCCGGGAGATAATTTGCATCGATCTGGTACTGGATGGAACCGTTAAGTCCGCAGGAAACATCGAAGATATCAACCTCTTCCTGAAGATGCTCCAGGTATTCCAGAGTATCCTCCAGTGTATTTCCACCCTCCATCAGCTCATCCGCACTGAGACGGAGCATGATCGGGAAGAAAGGTCCTACCTGTTTTCTTACCTCATCGATGACCATACGGCAGAAACGGGTACGGTTCTCAACAGATCCGCCGAATTCATCGGTACGCTTGTTTGTGATCGGGGAGAGGAACTGACTAATCAGATAGGAGTGTCCTGCATGGATCTCTACCGCATCAAAGCCAGCTGTCTGTGCACGTTTTGCAGCCTCACCGTATTTTTTTACGATGTGAAGAATCTCGTCTTTGGAAAGAGGACGCGGGATCTCGCCGCCTTCTTTGGATGGAACGTCAGATGCGGAAACCGGCTGCATGTTGATCCTGGAAGAAACAGCGGAAGCTCCGGCATGGTTGATCTGGATCGCGATCTTTGTTCCGTATCTATGAATATTTTCACAGAATTTGAAAAGACGTGGCAGATAGTTGTCATGGTCGATGCGCAGCTGTGTGGTTCCGTTGGAGCCCTGCGGGGAATCGATGCTTGCGTTCTCTACGATGATGAGACCTGTGCCACCCTTTGCACGCTGCTCATAATAATTGATATGAAGAAAACTCATTTCGCCGTTCTGTTCACCGTAGTTGGTGCCCATCGGCATCATAACAATACGGTTCTTGATAGTCATATTTTTAACGGTTAATGGGGAAAAAATATGCGGATAATCATTCTTCATCTGAAAAAAACCTCCCTGGTTATTTTAAATAGAATCGTTTGTTTGTGTTAATTATATAACAGAATAATCTATAAAACTAATTCATAATACGAGCGATATAATAAAAATAATCTATAGATTTTTGCATATCATCTTTCAGGCTGCAGGTACTTGCATGTTTATAATGTGAAAAAAACAGATGTAGAACGGTAACGCTAACTGGAAAATGGTATCGGATCCAGGGGTTTACATATATGATTTTAACGTGTTATCATAACAAATAAAAAAGATACAGAAAACGGAGAAACGGGCAGGCTGAAACGGATCAAATGTAAGACTGTATTTCCGCGTTCTGTAAAAAGACAGGAGATAGATAAAATGGAATTCTGGGATATTTACGATGCAGATAAGAAACCGACAGGACGAACTATGAAGCGCAATGACTGGTGTTTAAAGGATGGAGAGTATCATCTGACAGTTTTGGGCGTGGTAGCAAGACCGGACAAGACCTTTCTTATTACTAAACGTGTGATGACAAAGGCCTGGGCTCCGGGCTGGTGGGAGGTTTCCGGCGGTGCAGCCCAGGCAGGAGAGGCTTCCCGTGATGCAGTACTCCGTGAGGTGAAAGAGGAGACCGGACTGGACGCCAGTGAGGCAGAGGGCGGATACCTTTTTACATATAAAAGAGAGAACCCGGGGGAAGGAGATAATTACTTTGTGGATGTGTACCGTTTTGTCATGGATGTGGAGGATAAGGATCTGAAGCTTCAGACAGAAGAGACAGACGGATATATGTTTGCAACCCTGGAGCAGATCCGGGCGTTTGCCGCAGAGGGAAAATTCCTACATTATGACAGTATTAAGAAGGTGTTTGAGTTCTGAGCAGATTTCTGACTGGTTTTCCGCGAGGATTTGAAAATAAATGTTGTTTTTTGTGGATTTATATTTTTAAAAACGTTGTTTTTTGACTTGTTTTCGAAGAATTGTCTTGACATTAAAATTGGTAAATAGTAAAATTAAATCAGATGAACTGCCAGACTGTTTTTTGACCATGAGCAGGTAGCAGAGCGGATTTCAAAGATCTGCCTGACTTTAGGAAGCTGTAAGCCGGATGAATGAAATCCGGCTTATAAAATTATCCAATATTATCAGATCGAGAATAATATAAAATTTTGAAAGCGAGGAATCATCAATGGCGGATGAACATAGAGATCAGATCAGAATCGTACAGGAAACCGTAGCCGGTAAGGAGATCACATTTGCCCATATCATGGGTGGTCCGGCACCTATCATATATCAGAAGCTTGGACTGAATCCGCAGGTGGACTATGGATCATCTGCAATTGGTATCATGAACATGACACCTTCCGAGTCTGCTGTGATCGCATCCGATATTGCTGTGAAGAGCGGTAATGTGTATCTTGGATTTGCAGACCGTTTTACAGGAACACTGATCATAACAGGAGAGATTTCCGATGTGCAGACTGCAATGGAGGAGATCGTGGATTATTTCCGTGATACTCTGGGATATGTAGTATGCAATATCACCAAGAGATAAGGAAGTGTACCATGGAAGAACGGATAACAAAGGAAGAACTGCTGGAGAGGCTGTTTCATGATGATTATGAGAACCTTAAGGGAAGAAGACTTCGGCTGACCCGGGTGAGAGTACCTGGAAAGGAGCTTTCCTTTGCACATGTTTTTACACCAAATGACAGATCGATATATGAGAATCTTGCGTTACATATCGGTGTTCATGAAGGTGAAGATCACAGAGGAGATGCCATCGGCATGGTCCGTGTCACACCCTGGGAGGCAATCGTGGTTGCGGCAGATGTTGCAGTGAAGGCAGCTCATGTGGAAGTAGGATTTATGGATCGTTTCTGCGGGACGCTGATCCTGACAGGCGGTTTTACGGAAGTGATGACAGCTGTGGAGGAAGTGGTACGATTTTTCCATGAGACATTGAAATTCGATGTCTGTAAGATCCACAGAAGCTGAGGCAGGACGGGATAAAAAATGAAAAAAATTTTTCTGATGGGTCGAAGTGAAGCCGGCAAAACATCCCTGACACAGGCGCTTAAAGGGGAAGAGCTTCATTATCATAAGACTCAGTATACCAATACAAATGAAGATACTATTGATTCACCGGGAGAATATGCGGAATCCAAGCATTTCAGCGTAGGACTGGCCTGCTTTTCCTTTGAGGCGGATGTGATCGCCATTGTACAGGCAGCCAATGAGCCCTTTAACCTGTTTAGTGACGGCAGCAGGAATTTTCTACTACGGCCGCTGATCGGGATCATCACCAAGGTGGATTCTCCCCATGCCAACATTCCCATGGTCAGACAGTGGATGGAGAACATGGGCTGTGAGAGGATCTTTATGGTAAATAACAAGACAAGGGAAGGCATCAGCGAGCTGATGGATTATCTGCAGGATGATCTCCCGACGCTTACGCTTGAACAGGCGAAATTCAAGCAGAGCCTTGGCCTTAACGAATGGGATTCCATGCCGGAAGGGGTGGAGTATCCGGAATCCATACGGTAAAATAGTAATATTCACGAAAAATGAATAAAAATACAAAATTCAAACAGAAAAAGTAGAAATTCCTCCGGAACTGTGATATACTGTCATCGTTTGGAAGATTCGTGGGCTGAAATGTAAGATCCCCAGAGCATGAAGGATAAAGAGGATAGAAACGGGGCTCGCAGATATATGGCAGAAGAGCTGTATGTCGGGAACACCGGGTATCCGTATCTGCCTTCATGTTCCGGGGATTTTTTATATTCTATACACAGATTTTCCGAGTGGATGCAAAAGACAAAAAATAAGAAGGACAGGAGAGGAAAAGATGTTTGAATTATTTGAAAATCTGACCAACTGGCTCTGGGGACTGCCGTTGCTGATCACGATCCTCGCTACAGGCGTATATCTGACAGTACGTTCCGGTTTCTTCCAGTTTCGCCATTTTGGTTACATTGTGAAAAACATGTTCAGTAAAGAACGTCGCCAGGAAGGCGGAGATGACGGAAAGAGCCTGACACCGTTCCAGGCTATTTCCATTGCGATCGGAGGTACTGTTGGTGTATCCAATATGTCCGGTGTTGCAACGGCTATTGCAACAGGAGGACCTGGGGCATTATTCTGGCTCTGGATCGCAGCGCTTCTTGCCATGGTCATCAAGATGGCAGAGGTAACACTTGCTGTATACTACAGAGAGAAACAGCCAAACGGTGAGTACCAGGGAGGCCCGACCTACTACATGCAGAAGGGGCTTGGCGGAGAGAAAAAGCTTCCCTTCTGGAAACTTTTTGCAGTACTGTTCGGCGGCTGTATTTTCATGACATGGTTCATTACTTTGCAGAATTATACAGTATCAGAGGCTGTCGGAAGTACCTTCCACCTGCCGTACATCGTACCGTCACTTTTGTATGTGGCAGCGATCTATCTGATCATCATCGGCGGTGTAAAGAAAGTCGGCGTGATCTCTTCCTATATGACACCGATCATGTGTATGCTTTACATTGTAGGCTCTCTCGCAATACTGGTAGTGAATTTTGACAAGCTGCCGGAAACCTTTGGACTGATCTTCAAGGGTGCATTTACAACACAGGCGGCAGTCGGCGGATTTATGGGAGCCGGTGTTGCAACAGCAATGCGTCTTGGCTTTGCCCGTTCCGTATACAGCAACGAGGCAGGCTGGGGAACATCTCCTATGATCCATGCTTCCGCAAAGACAGACCATCCTGTAAAACAGGGACTGATGGGAGCATTTGAGGTATTTGCAGACACCATCGTAGTCTGCTCCATGACAGGTCTTGTTGTTATCATCACCGGCTACTGGAATTCAGGACTTCAGGGATCAGAGCTGACACTGACAGCATTTGAGTCTGGAATGGGCTCCATTGCGAGAGCACTGATCGCGATCAGTATTTTTCTTTTTGGATTAACAACATCAACCGGATGGTTCACCTACTACAGCGTGATCCTGAAGCACTGGCTGAAAAATAATCAGAAGGTTCTGAAGATTGCAGAGAAGGTTTTTATCCTTGGAACACCATTATGGGGTCTTCTGGTCACAGTGCTTACTCTTTACGGAAACGGAACACCGGCGCAGCTGTGGGTAATTGCAGACTTTACAACCGTATTCCCTACATTTGTAAATGTTGCCACATTGTTTATCTTAAGTGGTACTTTCTTTAAACTGCTGAAGGATTACAAGGCGCGTTACATGGGAATCGGAAAGGTAGACAAGGATATGGCACTTTTCTACGAGGATAAAAAAGAAAAAGAGGAAAAATAAACAGTGGATACAATTTTTTTTAACGGATGTATAAGAACACTGGATGACAGTGAAAAAGTGGCAGAGGCTGTGGGAATCGAAAATGGCCGGATCGTTTTTGTGGGAACTGATAAAGAAGCGGAAGCTTTTTCCTGCAAAAAGCGGATCGACCTTAAGGGAAGGCTGATGCTGCCCGGTTTTGTGGATACACATATGCATATGCTGCATTATGCATTTGTGGAAAGATCTGTAAAACTGTTTGACTGCACAAGTGTTGAGGAAATGCTTGCCGCAGCAAAAAAAAGACTGGAGGAGAGCAAAGGTCAGAAGCTGACCTGGCTCTACTGCAGAGGCTGGAATGAGGAGCATTTTGATAAGCCACGCTATCCGCACAAGGATGAGCTGGATGCGCTCTCAACGGAAATCCCCATCATTATGGTGCGTGTCTGCGGGCATGTGGCTGTGTGCAACAGCTGCGGTCTGGAGCTTCTGAAAAAAATCCCGGAGTTCCCGGAGATTGAGAAGGAGGTTGACCTGGATACCGGACTTCTGAAGGAGAATGCAGTACAGTTTTATTCTTCCGTATTGGAAGCACCATCCCAGGAAGAAGTGGAAGACTACATCAAATACAGTGCGAAGAAGCTGAATGAATGTGGATTTACAGGTGTACAGTCCGATGATCTTGCTTCACTTCCGGGGAAAAACTGGCGTCGGATCATGGCCTCCTATAAGGCACTGGATGCCAGAGGAGAGCTGAGTATCCGCCATTATGAGCAGTGCCTTTTTGAGCGGGCGGAGGATGCGAAGGCTTTTATTGAGGAAGGATATCGTACCGGACAGAGGGGGTATCACTTTACTGTCGGACCAATGAAGCTGATCCAAGATGGTTCCCTTGGTGCAAGAACAGCGGCCATGAATGAGCCTTACGAGGATTCGCCGGGAAATACCGGGATCATCACATTCAGTCAGGAGGAGCTTGACGATCTGTTTGCTTTTTTTGACCAGCATCAGATGCAGGCAGCGGTACACTGTATCGGCGATCGTGCCATGGATATGGTCATTGAGGCAGCAGCGAAATCTCCTTACCGGAAGGATAATAAAAAGGGCAGACATGGTATCGTGCATTGCCAGATCACCAATCCGCGTATTTTGCAGGGGATGAAAGACCAGGATCTTCTGGCATATATCCAGCCGGTATTTATCGATCTGGATATGAACACAGTGGAACCTGCCATCGGCGCACACCGTATGGATAAGGTGTATGCATGGAAGAGCATGCTGGATATGGGAATCCATACGTCCGGCGGTTCGGATGCTCCTGTGGTAAGCTTTGATGCCATGGAGAATATTTATTTTGCAGTCACCCGCAAAAATATCAGCGGTCAGCCACAGGAAGGCTGGATCCCATCCGAAAAAATGTCTGTAGATGAGGCGGTGAAGCTTTTTACAAAAAACGCAGCTTACGCTTCCTATACAGAGAAGGAGAACGGAACGATTGAAACCGGGAAAAACGCGGATCTTGTAGTTCTTGAGAAAGATATTTATTCCATTGATCCCGATGAGATCAAGACGGTGAAGGTGGATATGACAGTTCTTGGCGGCAAAGTCGTCTTTGAACGGGAATAAACCATTCCCATAAATATTTATGAAAAAGAAAAAGGAGGAGAGTAAGATGAAGAGAAAACTGGCACTGCTTCTGACAGTGACAATGCTGGCAACAAGTGTGTATACACCGTGGCTGGCAAATGCGGCAGAGTTTACTTCCGGTGAAGAAAACTCTCTGTACACGGAAGAGAAACCGGAAACAGAAGAAATTGAAGAAGAACCGGAAGCAGACACAGAAGAAGCCGGAGAAGAGGAGGTACAGGAAGATATCCTTTCCGACGAAAACACGGACACTGGTGAAGCGGAAGAAATTCAGCCATCAGAGGAAATGACAGAGGAGGAAGAAACACAGGAGCTTCTGCCAGAGCCGGCTGACGGAGAACAGGAATCTGCTTTTGAGGATGGCCAGACAGAAGAAGCCGGCGCAGGTACCACAGGCGTCTGGAACGGACTTAACTATAAGGTATCCAATGGGGAAGTAACGATCCTTTCAGTGGTCTATGATCAGCATTTTGACAAAGACGGGAAAAAGACCGGGGAGGACCGCTGTCAGCAGACAGACGGAAAGATCCCTTCAAGTATCGCAGGCTATCCGGTTACGGAGATCGCAGGAGGAGCCTATGCGAACTGCATTAACATGACTGAGGTGGTCATTCCGTCAACGGTGAAGAGAGTGGAAAGGGAAGCCTTCAGCGGCTGTACTTCTGTTCGCAGTATTTCACTTCCGGATAATGGAGTTACCATCTGTGCCGGTGTTTTTCAGGGCTGTACGGCACTGAATTCTGTTCATATACCGGCATCTGTAAAGGCGGATGGAGCCATCGGGGAAAGTCCGGCCTATGCAGGCGTATTTGCACGATGCAGCGCACTGCGGAATGTAACCTTCGGAGAAGGCATTACCTCGATCCCCAAGGGATTCTTTTTAAGCTGTACCGGGCTTCTCAGTATCAATATACCGGACAGTGTGACAAATATCGAAAAAAATGCGTTTAACAGCTGCGTCAATCTGAAAGATGTCCATCTTTCCGCAAAGCTTGAGTCTATCGAAGCAGGAGCCTTTAATAACTGTAAAAGTCTGAGCAAGATCCAGCTGCCTTCCACACTGAAGGTTTTAAGAGGCAGTGCGTTCAGCGAAACCAGTCTTACAGAAATCAATATTCCGCCACAGATGAAAACAGAGGATTATACCGCAGCCAACAGAGCATGGGGAGGACCGTTTGCAGGTCTGACGACACTTAAGAAGGTTACATTTGAGCAGGGAATGGAAGAAATCCCGAGAGGTATTTTTTATTCACCGGGGTCAATGCTCATGCTGGAGGAAGTGGTTCTGCCGGATTCCGTAAAAAAAATCGGCTATCGGGCATTCTGTAACTGCGGATATCTTAAAGAGATCACACTGCCCAAAAACCTGGAATCTATCGATGCAGATGCATTCTGGAACTGTACGGATCTGAAGCTGAGCAGAAGTGAACTTCCGGCATCCCTGAAAGTCATCAATGGTTCTGCGTTCTATGGCTGTAAAAATATTGACAGGATCGTATTTCCGGAAGGACTGGAATTTCTTGGAGGAAGTGCCTTTGGAGGCTGTACAGGCCTTAACGAGATCAATGTGCCGGCAGGTGTTGATACTGCTTACCGGGAAGCAGGACCTTTTGTAGATTGTTCCAATCTTAAAAAGGTTACATTCGCAAAGGGAATCGATAATGTTCCCTACAGCATTTTTGAGAACTGTAAAGGCCTTGAAACCGTAGAGATCCCGGATACAGTGAAAAAAATTGAGTCCTATGCCTTCAGCGGCTGTACAGGGCTTACAAAGGTGAATATTCCAAAGAACGTAACACAGATCGACAATGATGCATTTCTGAAATGCAGTGCGCTGAAGGAAATCCAGCTTCCGGAATCGCTGGTCTATATGGGATCTGAGGTCTTTAAAGCATGCACGGCACTGGAGAAGATCACATTTCCTTCCCGGAATATTGCAAATGGAACAGGCTCCAATATTTTTGCGGAGTGCAGTTCCCTGAAGAATGCTACGATCCCTTCCGGGGTTACAAAGCTGAATGATAGCCTTTTTGATGGCGTATCAGAAAATTTTGCCATTTACGGATATACAGGATCCTATGCAGAAAGCTACGCAAAGGACCACTCATTCAAGTTTGTTTCCGTAGGAACCACAGAAAAATTAAACTTTAAGATCACATTCAACAAAAATGCGAAAAAAGCAGTGCTGTCGGAGAAACAGAAGACAAAGCTCCTGAAAAAGGGAGAGGCATTCGGAACCCTTCCGGTACCTGTCTATAAGGGATATTATTTCCTGGGATGGTATACCAGAGCAGGAAAAGGCGGCACGAAGATCACTTCCAAGTCTTTATTACTTCTGCCCGAGGATTTGACATTATACGCACACTGGGCAAAAGCAGATCTGACCAAGGCAAAGATCACCGTTGGAAGCCGTACCTGGAACGGAAAGGCATCCCTTCCAAAGGTAACGGTAAAATTTAACGGTATAACCTTAAAATCCGGTAAGGATTATAAGGCATCGACCAAAAGCAAAGAGCCGGGAACCGGAAGTGTGACTATTAAGGGATCGGGTGCTTTTGCAGGATCAAAATCTGTAAAGAAAAATTTCAAGATCAATAAGGCTGCACGTACACTGAAGGTATCCAATGTGATCAAAGGAGCCGGCAATAAAGGAAAAACGTTCACCATTTCCACAAAGATCAACGGAGGTAAGGCAGATAAACCGAAGATCACCTTTAAGAGCAGCAATTCTTCCGTTGCAAAGCTAAACGGAAGTAAGGCGACACTTCAGAAGACGGGATATTCTTATATTACCGTAAATGTAGGCGCCACAAAGCATTACAAGGCAGTATCCAAAAAGGCTCTTGCGGTTCTTCAGGGAAAACAGAACATTACCTTAAATCCGGACGGAATGAAAAAAGGTACAAAAGCCAATACCTATGTTACCTCCGGCGAACTTCTGGCGAAGCCATTAAGAGTCAAGGCACTGGATGAGGCGGCAGTTACCTGCAGCGTGAATGCATCCGGATTAAATGGAGAAGCATGGATCACCGGCGGAGACAAGCTTACGGCAAAGGGTAGAGGAAAGATCACCATCAGGCTCACCGCAAAAGAGAGTAAGCATCATGTTTACCCAAAGACAACCAAAACCATTACGGTGGAGGTGAACGGTTTTGCCGTTTACGGCAAGGAATGGGCTTATGAACAGAACAATAACGGAACCATAACCCTGGTAAGATATTATGGAAAGAATTCCAAGGTCGGTATTCCGTCAAGCCTGAGCATAGCTTCCTCTGCAAGAAAAGTAACAGCACTGGGGGCGGGACTGTTTAAGAACAATACGACGATAACGTCCGTAAGCATTCCTTCCAGCGTAAATACCATTGGAGCCAGTGCATTTGAGGGCTGTAGCAGCCTCAGTGAGGTCAGCAATTCTTCTGCACTTAAGAAGATCGGCGCAAATGCCTTTAAGAACTGTAAAAAACTTAAAAATATCGAATTACCGGAAACGGTTACATCCATTGGAGCCGCAGCGTTTATGAACTGTTCTGCACTTACCATGATCAGGCTTCCTTACGAGCTTACTATCATTGAAGCAAATACTTTCTCCGGATGTACCACAATGGGGGGAGCGCTGTATCTTCCGTTAAATCTGGAGACTATCGGAGATTCTGCTTTTGAAAACTGCCGGGCTATCGGCAAGGTACACGTTTTCGGTTATGTGACCAGAATCGGAAAAAATGCTTTCCAGGGCTGCGAAAGCCTTGCGGAAGCAGCTTATGCCGGAATCAAAAGAGGATGGACTCAGTCCATTTCCTGGGGCGCAGGCAATGAAAAACTTAAAAACGCAAGCCTTACCTCCTATGTTTACGGAGAAAACTTCCTTTCAAGTTTCGTGAAGATGTCAGAAGAAGAATTCCTTACAGATCATGCAGATTACCTTGGAAATGCAGAGATCAGCAAGGTTGCAAAAGAATTGCAGAGTGAATCCTATACTGCAATGGCATCAAAAAGTAAATTTGATGATATGGCAGCAGCACTGATCAGCCAGCTGGAAGCAGGCACACCGAATGTAAAAGCCATATTTGAACATTTTACTGGTGTAAGCTACAGTGAAGATAAGCTTAACATGGAGATGGCCAGAGAACTTCTTCAGAGTATGCAGGAAGAGGACTGGAACAGAAGATATGATTCGCTGGCAGATCTGTTGAAAGTAATAAATGGATTTTTCGGTGAAGCCAAGAATATCCGTGAAAGCTTTAAACTGGACGGGAGAACCCGTTATCAGTTTGCCCGGACAGTTTCCTCAAAGTTTTTAAATGGAGCGGTAGATGCCAGCAAACTGAATAATGCATTTAAACTGTTTACGGATAACTGGGGCAAGATCGAAAAAGCGAACAAAGCAATTGGAAAGGGATTAGACCTTTATGACTTTGTGATCTCCTGGATGCTGGTCCTGCATGTAGAATATGATCAGATCGTACAGCTGATGCATCTGGTTCCGACAGACAGTGGTCTTTATACAGGACTGAATAAGCTGGAACAGTGGTACAGTAAGGATATCTACAGTATGGCGGTGGATTATATAGCAGATGATATTCTGAGTGAAACAGCAGACCTTACCAATGATCTTATAACAAAAGGTATCGTAAATACTGTATGGAAGGGGCAGAAGCTGGGTGCTTCCAGCTATACCCTTGTAGCAAAATGGGGATTTAAACTGGTGGGCAAGGCATTCAGCGGAATCCAGCCATCGATCTCAGCTTACAATAAGGCATGGATCACTATCTGTAATACAAGATATCTTCAGTCCCAGATGGAAAATCTGCGAATAAAACTGGCAAACGGCCAGAATGATAATACAAACAGAAAATATTTTGCAACAGCAGCAAAGGCATACTTCGCATCTCTGCGTCAGCAGGTTGAGTATGTATCCAAAGCTGTTGACAGCAAACAGTCCAGCGAGCTTATGTTCCTGTACAGAAGATACGAACCAGGACTTACCTACAATTCCTACATCTATTCCCAGATCGCACGGTATGAGGGAATCTGACAAAAAAGGAGAAAACTGTAAATAACGCCAAAAAAGCTGTCCGTAAATGCGGGCAGCTTTTTTTACGGGAAACTGAGAAGATGTTACTGTTCACTCCGTTCTCAGTAACAGTAAAATTGATACATGGAAAATACTGATTGAGAAACAAGGGTAAACTGGTTATAATAAAATTAAGAAGTAAGCAGAGCATAGAATGATCAGTAGAAAATGAGGGATGATATATGCCAAAGATGATGCAGGATTTAATCGAACAGTATGTAGAAGAGATCAAGAAGATCTATGGTTCCTATGTACGCCAGATAATCCTTTATGGTTCATGTGCAAGGGGTGACTTTCGTCCGGATTCTGATGTGGACATTATGATTCTGGCAGATATATCAGATCTGGAATTAAAGGCATATGCACAACAGCTCTCGTACATGACCTATGACTTTAATATGGATCATGACACGGATATTAAGCCTATTGCAAAAAGTGAAGCACATTTTAACAAGTGGATTGTGAACTATCCATTTTATTCCAGTAAACTTGCAGAACAAATTTCAAATGATAGTTATGGAATAGAAAATATGGATGCAAAATATCTGGCAGAAGATTTGATCGAGAATGAGCCGAAGCTTTTTGGATAAATTTTTTTACTCTGAATGATATACTGTAAAAGCAACAATAATAAAGATAAAAGCACTCTCTTTACATATAGTAACAGGCAGTATTTACATATCCACAAATTTCAGAACAACAAGGAGAACCGTATGGATCATTTCAAATTACACTCCGAATACAACCCACAGGAGACTAGCCTCAGGCTATCGAAAAACTGGTCAATCATTATAGTGCTTCTTATTGTAGTGGGAATATCTATGGTTACTTTTGGATCCATCGTATGTAATAAATTGCGACAACCACAAAACTATATTGAAGCAGTAGACTCAGATAGTATAGAAATGAAAACTGCTGAATTGTTATCAGGAATTGATGGAACAATGATGTTTCGATACAATTCAAGGGATACATTTAAAACGTTATCTATTTACTTGTCAGAATATCAGCTTGGACAACGAGTTTCACATAAAAAAGTTTTGGAACTTTCCTATGAAGATGTGAAATCTTCCACAAATGGATTGATTGTCATTACACCGGATTTTGATAATTTTACTGCAAAGCTCATCGCAGCAGATAAATATTCAAAATATATGACAGAAATACCAATTTTGGAGGGAGTTAAAAACAGGGAATATTATGGAAGATCAGCAACGACTATTGAAAACAAATGCAGGATAGAGTATGGAACAGAGCAAGGATTAGCAGCACTGATTTATGGAGAAAAAGGATTAAGCTCGTTGCCAATACAGGATATTGCAGGGGAGCATATAGATACAGATAATGAGTACATGTATTACTATTCGGTTGAATTTATAAAATAGCACTAATAAAAAGAAGAGGATGTCACGTAATCTGATTTGATTCGTTGGCATCCTTTTTTGGCATTTAGGACAATAAGCGGGAATCCTCGGCAATTCAATTACCGAGATGAAAGCGCAAGATTGTGCATATCTGCACATTGAAATAATATAATAATCTCCCAATCCCTTGATATTAATGCCGTAACCGGCATATAATCATTCGAAAATATGTTCGATTTTTGCTGCGCATTTTTATTCGTTATGTTATACTATATGTATGAAAGAAAATCTAATACATTACAGGACTTGTGTGTGTAATATTAATTACCATATGGTGTGGTCGGTGAAATACCGGCGGAAGATATTAAACCCAGAAATTGAGGAATACCTAAAGGAACTGGTGCAGCAGATTGCTGAGGATAAAGGTTTTACTGTTCATTTATTTGAATGTGGTGAAGGTGATCATGTCCATTGTTTTGTATCAGCTCCACCAAAACTGTCCATAACAGCGATCGTCAAGTATCTGAAGGGGATCACCGGCAGAAAACTGTTCGAACGTTTTCCGGAAATAAGAGACCAGCTATGGAAGGGAGAGCTGTGGAACCATTCCTATTATGTGGAAACGATCGGATCTGTATCGGAGGAAAATATCCGCCGTTATATTGAGCATCAGAGCAAGTCGTATTAAACCAAGGTGGAGTGTAGATCTCTATCTGCAT